>DAIDKH010000077.1 GCA_027450145.1 Chthonomonadaceae bacterium
GTTTCTTAACCAGGTGGTGCACGCGTTGAGGTCGCTTGCAATGCGGGAGTCCGGTATACCGCCTACAATGGCTCGTATGGCTTCGAACCCCTGATTAAGCGGTAGTGCGCCCTCTCGTGTAAATAGGTCCGGTGCCAGAGCGGTGTATCCACCCCTTGCCACGCGCGCGGCTACGTCTTTAATGTGATCTGTTAAGCCAAAGATCTCATGAACGACTATGACAGCACCTCGTGGCGTATCAGATGCCGGATGCGCCACAAACGCACTGATCTCGCCATCTTCTACAGGTATGGCTACAAGCGATGAGGTAATTTCAGTATTGTGTGTTTGCAATGTTGTTACTCCGCTGAATTAATAGCTATTACGTATTATAAACTCAAAACGGTCTTTGCGCGGCTTTAGTTGTTAACGGCTTACAATTACGAATGCTATACATTGGCAGCAGGAGTGTTAACCGCTATGACCGACTGTGCGTAAGCACCGGATAGAGAAGTTATGTTGATAATCCGACGAGTTTGAATGCTGTGCTCGGGGGCCGTAGAATTGAATTAGTAAGGCATTCCACATACACCAATACGACGTGGCCACTCGGCAAATGAGCGGTCAAGTAGATGCTCAGAACCACAGTGGCTTCCTGAATCGTTGTGAAGGTTGGGCGACATTGTAGTTAAAACAGCAGACCGAGAAAGCACCGAACCCGCCTAGAAATATATCTCGTGACAACCGAGGTGCGTGTGTATCTGTATAGGTCGCAGATCTCTGATACGTGCGGCAACCGAGGCATTCGTCAAGCCCCTGTTTGCTTCAGGAATGGCAAATTACAAGATGTCGGAATTCTGTTCCGGTCTGGTAGATTACCACCTACCTAAGCTCCGTGGTTCTTTGTTGTTGACGTAGTTGCGCGGCACATGAGAGGGCGCGTCGGTGTTCGTAGTATACCTATCTCTTTGGTAGGCGTAATGAGGATCGACAGTACTTGCCAGGTGTCTTTACATTAACTTGAGCGGTAGCTTGGATGGAAATTCTGACCGAAAGTCGGTCATCTCCAACTCGTTATATTCATTCCCGGTTAGTACCGCGGGGATGAGCGCAGGAGGTAATGCGGCTGTTACGATCAATGTTGTATTACCGAGTATCTACGCTGATTATCGGTTTCAAATGCGCCATTGGCGTGGGCATCAGTGTTCATTCTCGAAGCCCGTGGCGCATTAGTATACACTATTCAGACTTGGCGGGCGGTGGTGCAGTTGAATCGCGAACAATCAACTCTGCGGAAACAATGGTGTTTCCCACAACGCTCTCCCCGTTCACCATATGTAGCAGGCGAGAGACCGCCTCACCGCCTAGCATGCTGAAAGGCTGACGCATCGTAGTGATTGGAACCTGGCACATTTTGGCATCTGCGACATCGTCAAATCCCGTAACAGAGATATCTCCCGGTATCCGCAACCCGCGTTCCAAAATTGCGGTAACTGCACCGGACGCAATGGCGTCGTTCGTCGCGCAAATTGCAGTGGGCCGCACACCGGGTGACATTTCCAGCAACTGCATCGTGCGCGTATAACCTGAATCTGTTCTGTACTGGCCAGCCATTACCTGCCGGTCATCGGTGGGGATGCCAAATTCGTCGCAGGCAGAATGGAAGCCTAGTGATCTCAGGCTGCAGCTCTGCATATTTGGTTCCCCGGTAAGCAGGGCGATACGCCGGTGCCCGAGTTCCAGTACATGCTTGGTTATTGTGTGCATTGCAGCTACATTGTCTACGTCCACGCACGCCACGTTGGTTTGCTCGAGCATGGTATTAATGACAACTGTGGGGACCTTACGTTCAGCAAGTTGTTGAACCAGATTGCAATCGTCCGGTGGACCAATCACGATGATCCCGTCGCATCTGCCGTCGGAGTATTGTGAGATAGCACCGGAACTCTCGTTCCAATGGCGAGAAGTAAATAGGGTAGATGCTTGTTTGTGTCGGGTACAGGCACTTAATATTCCGTGTAACACACTCAGAAAATAGAAGTCCGTGGTGTTTACGTCCCAATAAGTATAGATTATCCCCAGCGTATCCATACGCCGTCGCGAAAGCCCTCTTGCTACGGCATTTGGGTGGTAGTCGAGACGGCGAACAACGGCGATGACACGCTCCCTTACGTGAGCACTAACGGGCTTTGGTCCACCGTTAAGGACATACGAAACCGTAGAGATTGAAACGCCACTCTCGCGGGCGATATCGCGAATAGTTGTTGGCATGGTAGAACTCCCTCAAACCAGGCAGCTAAAAAAATGAAAATAGTCAACCGCACGCACTGAAAATACTTTGCCGCGCATTCACGAACAGACCACCGTAACAGCATGCGGGAAATGCGCGAAATGCTCGACCAAACCGCAAGTGTCGGTGTTTCTAGGAAGTGGTTGTTAATGAAACGCGCTACGGAGTACCGTTAATCAAGTGGCACAAACCGACATTTTTAATCCGATAGTGGAGACCTGGCGAGGGATCATTTATCCTACCCGCCAGGTCAAAAGGGTATCAGCCGTAGATAGTGAAGCTAATTTACTTGGGAGGTCCGGCATTTGCCGGCTGCCCGGGGGCGGCGTGAGCCTTCTGCCAGGCGGCCGCCTGAGCAGCAATGGTCGCACGGGCGGAAGCAGGCATTGGTGCCGGGGCCGTTTTGTGCGTAAGAATGCTCATGTCCTGTTTCGAAATGCTTGCCTTGTTGCTACATCCCGTGACGAGGACTAAACCGCAAACTGCTGCCATTGATAGGGTAGTGAGAGTTAATGATCGCAATTTCGTAATCCTGGTTTGAATGTCGCGGGAACGCTTAAGGGTTCCCGCGACCAGACAATATTTGGCTGCTTACCGAGTAGCGTCCCACATGTTGTTTTGTGGTTGATGAACCGGGTCAGGATCTGTTGCAGCTGGGTTCATCGATTTTGCATGACCGTCGCAGAACACAAAATTGGCTTGATTGTTATGCATCGGCACTACGGCGCCGTTTGGTCCAAGCGGGCTGTGTGGGTCAGCCAACGGCTTAATCGTACCATTCGGGATCTCGCCGGGCGAGTCCCAGTCCCACCAGTTCACACCAGTGATCATTGCACCAACACCCCAGTTATAGGTGTTTCCATCGGCGGAGTAAGGGGCGATGTTCGGCTTTTCCGTCAGCATGATCGTGCTGGCCGGCTGATTAACGCGAGCTGCAGGGGTGGCCATTGCACCGAGCCACGACTGCGCCATACCCATAACACCCAGCGTCGTACAGGTTGGGTTACAGGCGAGGTAACCATTGGACGCAGCTGTTACCAGAGGACCGGCCCAGGATTGCGGTGTAGTCGCTTGCCGTGGGTCATCCGGGCAAATAAGGACTGCCGGATCCTTTACGTAGGGGTATATTTGCCACTGCCAGGAGTCCTCCCACCAGTTGTTTTGCAGGCCAGCAGGATACGTTTCGTCGTAGTCCTGCTGATACATCATCGTGGCCAAGCCTAGCTGGCTCATGTTGGAAAGGCACGATATTGCTCGTGCTTTTTCTCGTGCCTGGGCAAAAACTGGAAACAGAATGGCAGCAAGTATAGCGATAATTGCGATAACTACCAGAAGTTCGATCAGCGTAAAACCGCTTCGTTTCATCTATAATCCTCCTATTTTGATGGTGCCATACCAACTTGTAATCAGTTGATTTCATCGGCAACTTTTCTTACTGTATGTACAGTGGATCTCTTATGCCTGCCCACCGCATTCCACCATGTTCAGCAATAACCGCGAGGTGTGATTCCCACTGACCATTTCGATCGCTCAGTTATCAGCTCGCAAAGCACAATGAACTACGTTAGAGAAGTATTAACCCAATTTGATGATGCGGGTGAACGCCGCAAACCAAGATTATCGCTGTGATAGACTTCATGAGACGGTGTATTTTAGTACACTGAGCTATACAAACGTGACTACCGCCGTAACGTCGATCAAGTGCAACAAATCGTTTCGCGTTATTCAATCGAAGCGATTCGATAGTGGCAACATTGTATCACCGGTTTTAACTGTTGTCAAGAATGTTGCATAAAAAAGTTGTAACTAATTGCGAAGAGAGTGTACCAATGCCATTAATCCGGTGTTATTTGTAGCAAAACTAAGTGGAGTAGCACCAAATACGATCCCAATATTGCAATCAACTTAAGCCGTTTAATGGGTACTCCTTCTGCGAGCGGAGTCTTTGATCATGGTATTGTGCGCGTAATATACCTAATTGCTTGCAAGAACTAAAAATGGTTTTGCTGGCAGAATATGCGTGCAATGGTCGATCTGTTGCTGTTTTAAACGGTGGCTGCGGTGATACCGCTTAACGCTAGTGTGGTAGATTCCCGAATTACCAACCCGGTTTCGAGTACGCAATCTTGCGGAACCAGACCTTCTGCTAGTTGTACTAATCCGTAGGCTGCTGCCTTTCCAAGTGCCCGTCGATCCTGCTTTACGGTTGTAAGGCCGGGAGAAAAGTAACCGGCGATCGGGAAATCACCAAACCCGACAACCGACAGTCCCCGAGGTACGGACAGCCCAACGTCTCCGGCAGCCTTTATTGCACCCAACGCACTTAAATCACTTGCACACACCAGGGCGGTAGGGCGGTTATGAGCAGACAGGAGTGTGATGGCCGCATCATACCCTGCGGCAGCATTAAAGCCATCACCAGCAACTGGTGCGGATTTGACTTGCAAACGCCTAACAGCGTTGCGAAATCCCTTTAGTCGTAAGCTCGCGTCAATGTTATCGGGCGGGCCATCGATGTACCCGATGCGTTCATGTCCCATCTGTGCCAGATGCTCTACTGCGGACTCTATCCCTGCCGAATCGTCGACTCGTACGGACGGAATTGAACGCCTCCCGCCATAGTAGTTTATAGCCAACACCCTGAAACCTGCGTCACGCAGCTTTTCGACCATGGCAGTATCTGGTGTTTCAAATAGCAGGCAGGCAACACTGCTTCCTGGTGCGAGCACACTGGAGTTCGTAATGGCATCATAGTTGTGGATTGTTGCGCGTTTGCCCCGTAAGTCCATCTCTTCCTGAAATCCATCTAGAACCTCTGGGAAGTAGTGCGGGTCTTGCCTTAACAGCACAGCCGGCAGAAGGAGAGTCATGTTGCTTTCGTTTTGATTGGTTCCGGTGGACTGGTTTGCGACAAATGTGCCTTTGCCGTGAATACGAACGAGCAATTCTTCGTCGACTAGACAAGATATTGCTTTGCGCATTGTAATGTAAGAGACGTCGAATCTACTTGCCAGCTCATGTTCGCCAGGCAGTTTCTCGCCATCGACAAAAACGCCAGCCTTTATCTCATTTCGTAGCGTCTTTGTGACATTAATGTATTTTAGTACAGACTTGGATTCTGGTTTCAAACTAGGGATCTCGTTTCCATCATGATTGGTACTTGTATTTGGGGCGCCAGCCGGTGCTGTCGTATCAGTGCCGCCTATTTAGCTGTGCACTTCGGTGTGCACCACGGCTTTTACCATTGATTTGAAATTACCGGTAGTAGCCCACACTGCAGTACTATTCCAGCACTTTTCGGCTACCGCACACAGGGGTAGAAGAATATTATGCGCAATTACCTGCTCGGTTTCTGCGTCTGCATTATCGGCCCAAACGTGATAACAGGCGCCCTGCAGGTTTGCAGAATGGGGGGCTAACATCCAGGTACCGGTGTGTTGAAAGAATAGCTGTGGGTTCCAATCCGAAAGTATCTGTGTCGCTTGCCTTGCTGGTAGAGTTGGCCCGTCACCCACATTGTAATAGAGTACGGGATAGCTAGCATTAGAGATCTTAAACCCATCCTGCATCATTTGTTCAGGATTATCGTACCCGTTCCACAGTTCCTGGCATATATCATTATTAAGCTTTAGAGGGTCTGTACCTTCTGCTTGAAACTCGTAGGTATCGGCCCATGCACGCATCGTTTTACCCGCAGCGCGGACAATTGCATCCTCCTTGTTGATGAATGCAATAAACGTGTCCCAGGGTGCAGCGTTCGGCCCGATGTGCGAGTGCGCCCACTCTGCAAGCTGGGGGTACTGCGAATATTGCGCTCTGTGCAGGTATTCGTCGCCACCACAGTGCCAGTATTGACCGGGAAAGAGCGGAAGAAACTCGTGAAGGATGTCAGCCACGAGTGACGCTGCACCAGGTTTAGAGATATCCATATCGTTGGGTAGCGTCTTCCCTGAAGTGGATGCCAATCGAAGTTCAGGATGGGCTTTTAATACCGCGCCACAATGAGCAGGGAAGTCTATCTCCGGCACGATATCGATATGGTAGATATCAGCAAACCGTACAAGGCTGCGAATATCCTCGTGCGAATAGAGTGGAGAAGTGCCGACGTTCAATTCTGGATGCGATCTTGATTGTAATCTAAACCCCTCATCGTCTGTAAAATGAAGGTGAAGCACATTCAATTTCACTGCCGCCATAAGTTGCATCACATGTTTCAGCCATTGGATACTAAAGTATTTGCGGCCGACATCGATCATTAAGCCACGAAATTGGTAATTTGGCCAGTCTACCGTTATTCCGGTGTGAATGGTCCTGTGACGATTGAGGTATTGCAGCAGCGTTCTGGTTGCGTAAAACAATCCATCGGCAGAATATGCCCTCGCGGTTACAGTGGAGCCCACGGTGAGATTATACTCACCGGGGTGTACGGCATGTGTGGATTTGGTTATGAGGAGGCGAATGTCACCTGCTCGAGGGCTAGAGGTAACTACTGGTAGCTTAATGCCGTCTTCCTGGTAAACCTCATGCGCCAGCAACTCTGCAGTGGCAATGCAACTCTGGTGCTGTGATCCTATTACGACGATACGCGCGCCTTTCTGCAGTTTATAAATGCCTTTTAGAGGAGTGAACAACTGCACGGCAGGTATGCATGGTGGGCGGACATTCGAAGCAATTGCCGGGCGCCCGGTACCTAGTACCGTGCTGCAGGCTATCGCAGCAACAAAGGTACCGGTTGACCCGAGTAGAGATGACTTCATCGCTAGCGTTTCCAGCCGCCAGGTTGTCTTACGCCTCCGTGTTGGGCGTTGAGCTTCTGAATGGCCTGCGCCGCCGAGGTACCAGGTGGTGGTCCAGACTGATGACCGGAAACCACTGGCGGGGTGGAACAGCCAGCTGATATTGCGGCCAAGGCAGCAATAACAAGGGCGCAAAGCTTACCGAACCGAATGGATATAGGCGATGTTTTCATCTTGATTTTCTCTTGTTGGTGTTTAGTTTTCTACTTGTTGGCAGCCTATGGACCAGGTGGCGGCGTTGTGGCGCAGTCATCCTGTATTGTGAAGTCGCACAGGCGTGATGACCCATCATGACGCCACTTTGCATGACCGTCCGCGAACAGCGAATTATAGCCACCACTGTGAATTGACCAACGTTGATTCTGATGGTTCCACGCCTGAGGATTCCAGTCGGTATCCCAATCTGCCCACATCTCATCAAACGTAGAGTCAAAAATCCAGATTGTTTCGGCAGGTAGCGCAATAGCAGAGTCCGAAACGCTGCATCCAAGCTGACCGCCCCAGGCATCAGGACAGTCCTGCTGATAGTTTTGATCTTGGAAGCCGTAGTGTGTACCATCGTTCCAGGCTAGCTCTGCAGAATTTGGGAACGTGTAGAAAAAATTAAGGTCGTTTACACCGTAGCTCATCATCTTGCGTTTCACGCCACCCACGTTATCCCATTGATCTCGCGGTGAAGTATATGTCTCTTCCCACTGTCTATCCGGACAAAGAACGACTTGGCGATTTTTTATGTATGGTTGTAGTAAGTCGTCCCACCAGTCGATGTCTGGATTAGTTTTAGGCGGTTTTTGATACATAAATGACGGTACATATTTTTCATCATAGTCCTGCTGATACATTCCCGCGGCCAGCCCAATTTGGTTAAGGTTGCTTATGCAGGAGATGGCTCGCGCCTTTTCACGTGCCTGGGCAAAAACAGGAAATAAAATTGCAGCAAGAATGGCAATGATCGCAATAACGACCAATAACTCAATCAGCGTAAACGCGGCCCGAGTAGATTTCATAATCCATACCCTCTCTAAAGAAGTTGGTAAAATTGTAACACCTAAGTACTAATATGTCAACATCTATATTTATTTTGCTGGCGATTGTGCTGTCATAGTTCGCGAGTAATTGACCCGCTGACAAATATGTTGGGGTGCCTTTGTTTGACGGCATTTACTTTTGGACGCCGTGGTCACGCACAGAACCTTCCACTTCATCGACGACTAAATGATGGCAGCCACTCCGTTTTACTCTAATTTCCACATAGGTTGTGCAAATTGTTGTGTGAAATAGGCGTTTATTAAGACGCGTAGGCGTGCTTGATCTACTGGTTGCGTTGGCTCTTTAATACAAGCGACCACCAGCGGGGAGCAAATTGTAAGGATATTGGATTGGTGTTGAAGGTAATGAAGTAAACTAAACACTAGCAGGATCACTCTCCATCCCGCTCAGCGCACAAATTTCACGTCGGAGTAAACAGATGGGTTTCACGCCTCCTCTTACGCCTGAGGAGAATCTGCAAGAAGACTTCTTTGGCAATGTAGTAGTGGACAAGTATCGCTGGTTGGAGGATGCCGACTCAGCGCCCACGATTGAATGGGTTGCGGCCCAACGACTGTACTGCGACCATTTTATTCGATCGTATCCGTCGAGAGTAGTATTCCATAAGCGCTTGATGGAGCTCATGCAGACGGAGTGGATGAGTGTTCCAGTGGTGCGAGCTGGTACGGGCCTTGCCATGCTGCGCAAAGCTGGCGAGTCGCGTCCCTCATTATGGCGGCTCGATAAATCGGCAATGCCCATGGAGCGTCTGCTAGAAACTTCGGATATTTCATCCAGTTCTGAGAGCAGTATCTCACTGGCCGACCTATCGCGCGATGGTCACGTATTTGCCTATGCGCTGCGCAATGGCGGTGCTGATGAGGTTGAGATAAGAATTGCCAAGGTTGGAAGCCCAACAGCAAGTCTGCTCCGGCTGCCAATAGGACGATATAGCGGTATACAACTGTCTCACGATGGGTCCAAGCTGTGGTTTTCACGCTATTCTGAACGTGGACCCCGTGTTTACGTTGTCGACGACGTAGCTACGGGACAAGAACGTGAGATTTTTGGCGAGATGTTTGGTCCAGGAGACATGATTGGTATTGAATTGGCGAGCGATGACAGGGCGCTGCTTGCCACAGTATGGCATGGCTCGTCTGGTGATCATTCAGAAGTCTACATGCTTGATAGCGAGGGACTAAACAAACCATTTATAGTCGTGAACGATATTCAAGCACGATTCGATGTCTCTTTTGCCGGCGACTATATCGTCATTGCCACCAGGTGGGATGCACCCAACGGTCGAGTATTTGTCGCAGACAAGATGGACGCCGGACGAACCAATTGGCGTGAGATTGTAGGCCAACGGGATCAGCCTTTACAGTCGTATTCGACCGTTGGAGGAATGCTATTCGTAGTACGCCTTGAGGGCTCTGCGTGTTTGATGGAACGGTTTGACCTAGAGGACGGATCGGTCACTTCGATAGCCCTACCAGGTCGAGGAACAGTTTCGGCACCCGAGGGCGACTGGGCAAACACGGAGGCATTTTTTAACTTTAGTTCGTGGTTTGAGCCTAGCACCGTCTATGGTATTGATACTGCCACCGGGCAGATTCGTGTGATCAACCCAATAAAAATACCCCTTGATGCTGCCTTGTACACCGCACAGGAAGAGACGTATCAATCGAAAGACGCCACCGCTATCCCCATTACAATACTACGCAAGTCTAGTGCAGGGCAAGCAGCCAGCGCGCCAACCATTCTCACCGGCTATGGGGGCTTCAACATTAGTATTACGCCCACCTTCTCAGCTGGGATAATTACGTGGCTGGATCAAGGCGGTGTCTACGCAGTTGCCAACATTCGAGGCGGCGGTGAAATGGGAGAATCCTGGCACAGGGCCGGTATGCGTGAGCTGAAACAGAACGTTTTCGATGACTTTGCTGCGGCTGCCAACTGGCTGGTTAACACGGGAGTAACGACCCATGAGCGCCTTGCTTTGAGAGGTGGCAGCAATGGCGGACTACTTGTGGGCGCACTGATCACCCAACACCCCCATATTTGTGGTGCGGCGGTTTGTGCCGTTCCGCTATTAGACATGGTTAGGTACCACAAATTCCTGGTAGCACGGTTTTGGATACCAGAATATGGCAGCAGCGACAATAGGGACGAATTTGACTGGCTTATAAAATATTCGCCGTACCACAATGTGCGTAGGAATGTTTCATACCCTGCCGTCCTATTTGTAACTGGAGAGAAAGACACGCGAGTCGACCCTCTTCATGCTCGAAAAATGACAGCTGCGCTGCAAATGGCAAATAGGAGCGAGCAGGCCAGGCCAGTTATTTTACATTACGAAGCTGAGGGTGGCCACAGCGCTGGCAGACCTGTGGAAGCGGAGGCTAACGTTGGCGCAGATACCTTAGCTTTTGTTTATCATGAACTCACGGAACCCCGTGGAGCCGATGGTACCTTTCTGAAAACAGCGCACTGATAGCATTTTAAGCGAAGATCGGAGTATCTGTGGAGTGGGCCTTGTTTGTTATTGCCCGCCATATCCCATCTAATGGAGCAATTATCTGCGAATTGATTATAGTTTGTGCGGTAGCATAGCCGATCTGATTGAAGAAGTGAGGCAGCGGTATATACGGCTAGGAGAGTTATGGAATCCCTGAGACCAATACGGCTTTCTGAACTGCAGTCGAGCGTGCGCGAAGTGCTGCAAGATGCGTTTCCTAATAGTTTATGGGTTATGGCTGAAGCTGCATCCGTACGCCAAAGCCCTCAGGGGCACACCTATCTAGAACTCGTGGAGAAGACGAGCGGTAGAGTAACCGCGCAGGCGCGGGCAACTGTTTGGGCTTCACAATCGCATATACTCGCCGAATTTAGGGAACAGACGGGGCAGGTGGTTTCAAGTGGTACTCAATTGCTATTATGTGTGAGGGTCAGCTTCCACGAGGTTTACGGCCTGTCGCTTAATGTAACCAGAATAGATAGCACATACACCTTAGGGGAGATGGCTCGGCGCAAGGCCGAGACGTTAGCGAGGCTGGAAGCGGAAGGGTGCCTGGGGCGTAATGCCCAGCGGGTTCTCGCAATGGTCCCTCAGAACGTAGCTGTTATCACTGCAGAAAGCGCCGCAGGGTGGGGTGACTTTCAAAGCAGACTTCGTGGTAACCTCTACGGTACTATTTTCAATCTGACGCTTTTTGCGGCCGCTGTACAGGGAGACGGAGCTGAAGAGTCGATTCTCTCTGCCCTGAGAGCCATTGAAATTCGGCAGCAAGAATTCGACTGCGTAATAATAATACGCGGCGGTGGTGGAGCGGTGGACCTCTCGTGTTTCGATTCCTATGTACTCGGTCACGCGGTCGCTCTGTTTCCGCTCCCTGTGCTAACCGGCATTGGACACGAACGAGACGTATCAATTGTAGATATGATGGCTCACCGAAGTCTCGAAACGCCAACGGCGGTGGCAGAATACCTCATTGCGAGGGTAAATGGGTTTGTTGCAACCGTGGACGAATGTGCCAGACGAATTGCTGCGTGCGGGAATCGCTTACTAAGTCGACACCAAAGTAATCTTCAATCATCCGCCGCTGGACTCGCAATATTGGTAAGTAACAGTCTGCATTCGAGAGAACTTGACTTACGAGATACTCTCACCCGGGTTGAGACTGCCATCACGACTTGCGTACAAGATAATCTGCAGCACTTAGCAGCGCTGCAAGCCAGGTGCGTGCAAGCGCCCATATCCATCACAGCGATGGCAGCGGCCATGCTACAGGCTTCTTGCACGAGAATTAAGGACCTCGCGGACCTGGTAATTGAACGCAACGGTAATCGCCTGGATCTGTGGGCAAAAACGGTTTCGCTTCGTGATCCTGCTAGCGTAATGCGTCAAGGGTATAGTATTACCCGGTTAAATGGTATAGCGTTACGCACGACTGATGGAGTCCATGTAGGCGCGGTACTGCACACAACATTGCAAAGCGGAACACTTGTTAGTACCGTGGAGGCGACAGAGAAGGGAGATAATGATGCGTAAGTCTACAGCCCAGGGATATACCGAATCGTTAAGTCGAATAAGGGAAATCGTGGAGATACTGGAGAGTGACCAAGCAGATATCGATCTTCTGGAAACACTCACCAAAGAGGCAGTGGATCTCATCACGCACTGCCGTAAACGGTTGAACGGCGTTCAAACTGCCGTTACCCAAGCCTTGAGAGGCTTGAACATGGAGGACGTGGACCCCACGTCGGCTGCTAATGACGTACCCCACGCGGAGTGATCACAGAATGTTTCCTGATGAGTAGCTTTCTGGAATCTACCATTTTTCGCACCCTGTAAATGGCATGTGTTCGCCAATGATATATTTGGGCAGTTCGTTATAAGTGTTTACTTCAGGTACAGCTTCACCTCTAAGGAGGAAGGCGCCACACCAAGGAGAAGCGCCTTTGTGAAGTATCTTTGTAGACGTAGGAATGTACCGTATTGTTAGGCCGCATCTGCGACGAGAGGATGTGTTAGCGTTAGACCCGTGAATTACGTTTGGGTGATGAACGGAGACATCGCCAGCCTTGAGCACAATATCGACCGCTGCGGACTCGTTTACCAAACTTGGGTCAATTTGCGAGCCAAGCACGCTTACGACATTCGAGTTAGGTTTCATTTCGTTAAGCGGCTCATGCTGAGTGCCGGGGATTACACGCATGCAGCCATTTTCCGCGTCGGCGTCATCCACGGCCAACCACAGTGTAACCACCTCCATAGGGTCTAAGGGCCAATAACTGCCATCCTGGTGCCAAAGCACCGGCCTGCCATCAAATGGTGGTTTGCTTATGTAGTGCGACGCAAATAGCGCAATGTTGGGACCAATGAATTCTTGGGCAACATCGAGTAGTCGTTTATCTGAAACGAGCCGTACCCAGAACGGGTCATGAGTAACCAGCTGAACGTCCAGGCTTTCGGGGCGAAGTTCCGGGTGTTTCTTAATAAGCCAATCGACATGGTTTGCTGCTTCGGCAATCAGGGAGGAATCGATGACGTTTCTAAAGATGGCATAGCCGTCGCGATGATACTGTTCTATCTCTTTTCCAAACTCAGTCGTTGTCATTTTCGTTCCTATCTGGCTCGAATTCTGCCGTTTAGCATAATGTGATAACAGTTGATTCTGTCAATCCCATGGGTATTCCTTCTTTAAATATGGTTTCTATCCCCGTACATTGCCGAAGTTTAGTGCTTATTTAACTATTTCTAAAACGGCAGGGAGGTAATGCCATCCGCCATACGGAATTTTGCGCTAGAACCCAAAGTAACCTCCGGGGATCTACGACCGACGCGATACCCTAAACACCCGTTAGGAGATAATATGCTTAACCTGAATAACAGACTGAATGATGGCAGCAGCAATAAGCCTCGATTGCGGATGCAGCATTCGCTATGGGGACTGGGCAAATTACCCATGAACGCTGCCACAGAATGGACGCTGGACGAAAAATTCGCCCGTGTTAGATCATCAGGGTTTGAGGCAGTCGAGTGTTGGCTGGGTAACAACGATGAAATGGAGGTGAAGCGAGCACTGGATCGCCATGGTCTGCGCCTGGTACTAGGACATCGACCATTCAGCCTGGACGATGTACGCGAAACCGTTGCGCGCGCGGTGAGGTTGGGCGCAGATTTTGTATTTGCCCAACCCGCCAGTGCGTTTACCCCCGAAGAAGAGGTCGTGCGGCTTGTGAGTGAGGGGCGGAAGATTGCCAACGACAATGGCCTTCCATTCTACGTTGAGACGCATCGTAATAACTTTACTGAGAACCTGCCCCAAACTCGGCGCTTGATAGAGCGCGTGCCTGACATCGGGATCACGGGAGATTTATCTCACTTTGTAGTCGTTGGCGAGTTTTACGGGTGGGAGGACGAGCATGCTGAGTCGCACATGGATCCCGTACTAAGGTGCATCTGCCACCTTCACGGACGTATATCAAATGGGGAAGCTGTGCAGGTGGACGTTGGTACCGGAGACTGCAACGAGGCAAGATTTTTTGTACGCTTATGGAGTTGTGCAATGCAGTACTGGCTGCAGCATGCACAACCTGGCGATATATTTCCATTCACGCCAGAGCTTGGCCCACCGCGATATGCTATCACCTTGCCAGACGGTAGGGAGTTTAGCGACCGTTGGGAACAGTCATTAGTCATGGCCCGACTTGCTCACGAGGCTTGGCAGAATGCCACTAAAGCAGGTGGGGAAGCGCAGTAGGTAGCCATGACACGCAACTGCAGGTGTTTTAGCTTCCGATCGTGACTGACCTCACACCGTGAACAACCGGTTAAGATCGACTTGTTCATCGCAAATTCCAATGCATGCGTGGCACATCAAGTTGAACGTCACCTTCTCAAATGCGGTTAGATCATGTCAGCAACTAGTCGTCGCGAGCACGTTTCCCGGTACCAGCCTGCTGCATTCGTGATTTTTAGGACGAAGTGGAATATCACCGCAGAAGTGATGGTTGATTGGCGCCATTGTATAGGTTGAGGCATACAGATACAGCCTACATGCGACGTATTTCTGGCCGGGTGGAAGCGACTCGTACGCTTCGCTCGCGAGATGAAACCTTAATAGTTCGCCGACGTTAAGGCCTTGACATATTTTCGCCGATACTGGTTTAATGAGATTGGATTACTCTGAAGGAGCATCTTGCGGTGTGCGGGTCTGCAGACATGACGGACAACTTACCAGCCAAAATTAGCCAACCCAGTGCGCGTAGAACTCCGAGAAGCGCTGCACCACATTTTAACCGCGGTGAGTCTCATCGCCGGCAGGGGCGATTGCAGCCCGCGATAGAAGCTTACCGTCTGGCCGTGGAACTCGCACCGGATAACGCCTACTATCGATACAGGTTTGGAGACTGCCTTGCTGCGGCTGGACAGGTTACTGATGCGATAGACCAACTTGCCGAGGCTAGCAGGATCCTACCGGACGATAGTTTTTATAGGTTCCGCCTTGGAGATCTGTACACGCGTGTGGGCCGGACGCAGGACGCAATCAGCGCCATGCATTTTGCAGTGCATCTTACTCCCTGTGATGCGTATTACAACGTGCGATTAGGTATGCTCTACCTTCAGGTGAGTCTACTCAACGAGGCGGCCGACGCCTTGAAACGAGCAGTACACCTTGCACCCGAGAATGCTTCCTACCACGCTCTCCTAGGTGACGCTTACGTTCGGTTGGGCTTTGAACGTGAGGCACTCATCCACTATCGTAATGCTGGCAAACTAGACGCTTATGACTCTCAGATAGTGGATAGGGTTCGGCGACTTATCCCGAGTGACTATCAATGAAAAATCGATTGGTGCTAGGTTTATTGTGTGTATTGGGGCTTGGAATGGCAGCTAGGTCATCCCGTGCGGCGTCTCATCATCCGATGCTGGAATGTGGAAGTGCGGAAGTTTCCATCACTCCCGATGTCAAGGCGATGGACGTTCCTCTGGGTGGTTATGCGCAACGGCTGGCGCGCCCTTCTGTAGGGGTTCACGACGACGTCTATGCTCATGCGATCGTGCTTAAGAGGGGACATCAGTACGTTGCAATTGTCTCAATGGATCTCTGCTTTCTGCCCGAGAGTATCCATCATTCCGTAGAGCTACGCCTGAGAAAGCTTGGCCTACGGCAATTTGCCGGCGCCAAACTATTCCTGGCTGCGACGCATTCTCACAGTGCACCAGACCCCTTAGCTATGGATACTCGCAATAGTGTCACTGGGATTAAGGGATGGACGGTTTTCAACAGTAAACTGTTGGAATTTACTGCAGATCGTACAGCGGAGGCTGTAGCGGAGGCAAGCAAGTCGCTTCAACCGGTGACGGTCGCGTATGCTGCGCAGCCAGTTCCCACGCTAGTTCGAAATCGACGTCATGATCCAGTCAGCGATACGGCCTTAACGGTTGTCAGTTTCCGAAGAGTTGATGGTTCCACGGCAGCAGTAATTGTTCACCTTGCTGCGCACCCGACCATCTTTAGCGGCCGTTCGATGTTAATTTCTGCTGACTTCCCCGGTGTCATCGTACATGACGTGCAGGTTAAGGAAGGGGACAAATGTCATTGTCTGTTCCTGAATGGTGCAGAAGGGGATGCCAGCGCTGCGGGCTTTGATAACCTGAAGGACGATGCACGGGTAGAAGCCTATGGTCACGCCGTGAGTGCCGTCGCCCTACAGCTGCTTCATGAAGCAGGAACACAAGAGAATGAACCGATTTTGAGTGCATGGTACGCTCCTGTGTCGTTACCACGAACGCAGCCCGATGGTGTGTTCATGCTAGCCGCTATGGGGATTGGTTTGAGCATGGACAAAGCAAAGCTGCTTGTGAAGACTGTAATGCCGCAGCATACCAATGTGTCTTTGGTGCGCATAGGGGAGCTCGTTCTAATGGGGTTTCCCTGCGAACCTACCGGTGCTATTGGTATGACGGCTCGCTCTA
>DAIDKH010000078.1 GCA_027450145.1 Chthonomonadaceae bacterium
GTAAAAAAGGGCCAATTGTTGGCGGTTCTTGATGACGCTACTTACAAGGCTGCGGTGGCTCAGGCCCGCGCTAACCTGTATCAGGCAGAGGCTGGCGCTACTGGTGCCTCGGTGGGCGTCGACCTAACCCAGGCTCAGAGCAATGCGACAGTCTCTGGTGCGAACGGAGGTGTTGCGGCAGCCAAGAGCAGTGTTGCTACTGCTCAGGCTGACGTGGTGCGTAACGAGGCTGCTCTAGCGGCCGCCGGTGCTGGCGTCACCACCGCTCAATCTCAGGTCAAGGCGGCATCGGCATCTGTTGCGGCATCACGTGCTGCGCTAGCGCGTGCAGAACAGGACGTCACCGCTAGCAAGGCGCGGCTCGCAACGGCGAAGGCTGGTGTGGCGTCGGCTCAATCCGAGATCACCGCTGCGCAAGCAAACTCTGCACGAGCTTCGGCTGACGATAGACGGTATCTAATACTTCTTCGCGAGGATGTCATTGCCGCACAGCAATATGAGGCAGTTCACTCTGCGGCAGTGACCGCTGCGTCGCAGTTGGCTGTTGCACAGCAGAATTTGGTGCAGGCAAATGCAGACGTTTCCCAGCGCGCAGCGGAACTTGCATCGGCGCAGCAAGCAGTTCAAGCGGCCCGTGCGACACTATCTATGAAACAGGCTGACCTCACCTCTGCTCAAGCTGGGGTAGTTGCGGCTCAGGGGAACCAAGGACAGGCCGCAGCGGCTGTGCAGGCTGCCCAGCACATGGTTCAAACGTACCAGGCGGGTGTTACCCAAGCAGCGGCGCAGCTTCAGGAGGCCGATACTGCTCCAGAGAAAGTGGCAGTACAGCGCGCGGCTGTTGCTACGGCAAAAGCCCGAATTGAGCAGGCGGAGGCTGCATTGCATACTGCAGAGATCAATCTACAGCGTACCCGCCTCTACGCTCCGTTCGACGGACGAGTAAGCAAGAAGACGGCACAGTTAGGCGAGCAAGTAGCGCCAGGGCAGTCACTTATGGCTCTCGTACCGGATAACGATCTATTTGTTCAGGCGAACTTCAAAGAGACCCAAATTGAAGACATGCATCCAGGCCAAAAGGTGGATATCGAGGTCGACACATTCCCTGGCATTACATTTAAGGGAGTGGTGCAATCGATCTCGCCAGGCACAGGTTCGACATTTACATTGTTGCCTCCAGATAATTCAACAGGCAACTTTACAAAGGTCGTTCAGCGAGTTCCCGTAAAGGTCATCTTTGATCCTAAACAGGAGCATCTTGAGAAGCTGAGAGCAGGTTTATCGGCAACCGTCATCGTATCCCTGCGATAGCATCGTATTCCCGCAAAGAGCAGTGCCCTACGGCACTGCTCTTTTTTGATCTGGTACGTTGAGAAATGTTATAACCTGCGCATTCTAGCAGAATGCGCACCGCAATGATCCAATTTTAAGCACTACCAATACCTCCACTGGTGCGAATGCAATATCCATATGCCCAGGGCGAGATTGGTAACCATGTGTGCGATAATTGGCGCCGATAAACTGCCGGTACGCCTGTATATAAAACAGTAGAGCATTCCACAAATTGATGCAGATAACCACTCGGGGTGGGCGATACCGAAAGCACAACTCGCCAACGCAATTGGACCCCAACCAACTTTGCGTATATCGATAGCCCAGAATCGTCCATCGTTGCACGCTATATACCTCACCAGAAACGACCGCCATAATAACTCTTCCACGAGCGGGGTGACAATCGCAAGCCCCAACAGGCGTATGGTAATGAACGCGTAGAGTGCGCTGTGGTCAGGGATCGAAACAAATGGATTATAAGCATCGCGGCTACCGGAAAAATGGAAGGGCGTTAGCAGATCAATAGGGATCCAGAGTGCGAACACGGTTAATCCCGTAAGCACCCCGTATCCGACGGTGTAACGGGAACACCTAAGGTGGTTAAGCGCCTTTCTGTAATGGGCAAGTACTAAACAGACAATAAACAACCCAATGGTATATACGTAGGGATATTCGCTCGTCGGAAAGTACGCCGCTGCGGTCGCAACTGCAAGCATTGCGAGGCCGGGCAGGCAGTACGCCCTCCAATCGGGCGAGGGATCTACGTTCGCGATATCGGACATGGCTAGTTGCTCGTTACAGCCTTCAACTGTCTGCTGCTTCCACCAAGCGCCATCCTGGATATTACCTGGCCATAAAACGGACAGGGCAGCACGATCCAGTGCGCGGGTCCTTCATGTAGAATCCGCCCCAAGCCGACGAGACCTCTGTCCGATAATCGTTCGAGCACATAGGTCATGATGAGAAGATCGTGCGACTCCTTTGGGAAGAGGATTTGAAAGGAGAGACCAGATTGACCGCTCCCCTTGCCTGGAAATCCTGTAGTAATGTTCACCATGGGCAATCCGAGGCCCCCTTCGGCGTGGTACTCGTTCATAACGAGCCGTAAAGTAGCGGCCGCTATCGGGCGTAGGGCGATTGTAGCTGCACCGCCTTTGGCTTGCGCTGGGTAGCTGCACGTCGATTTGGTGCATGGAGATGGTACAAGTACTCCGGCGGCAATGCCTTGCTGTACCATACTCTCGCCACTAAAGCGGTAGATATCGGCGTTGTTACCGTACCAAAGCTGCAGGAGTCTCCGTGGGACAGTTGTCAGCTTACCGTTCTGCGCGATGAGCGTGGGAATGAGCTTTACTGCTGCAAGGATTTTCCACCAGTAGTGGCGGTCATCGTCGCCGCGGCTGTAAAGGTAATCGAAGGCCCTTACGTTGCGTGTTGGTGTACAGTTAAGGTAGACGTCGGCGAAGGACGTTCTGGCGTGGTGTCGGTCGCCGAGGATAATACTTGCTGCGGAGGCTGTCGGGCGTTGACTATACAGCCTCAGTAAACGGGTAACGCCACTTTCTCCGCCGTGGTACGCTTGAAACAACCAGTCTGCGGATGGAAAGCGCTTTACCATGCCAAGTAGGTACCGTGTTTGCGCAAAGATGCTAAGTTCCGGATTGAACCGCTGGTCTACCTTGGCGCGTTGAACCTGAAGGTCGGCAATTCGTTCCGCTATGTTATCCACATTGGTGGACCCGTTCGTTTCATGCGCTGTACTCGAGCCAGTGGATACGGAAGGAGACACCGATCCGGAAATCGCGGCTGTATTGGAAGTTGACGCAGCTGATGCATCCTCTAATTTAAGGATTTTTTGTGTAAGCAGCACCGACTTAGGTAGATCAACTTTTAGGCCAGCACGTACGGCTGATTCCGGCATCCACTGGGCCACGCCACAAGCGCCGGCGGATGAGATTGCATCTGCATCATCCCCGCTTTCAAGAAATAAATCGGCCGCTTGAAGCTTCTGCCACATTGTCTGCGTCTGGGACACAGAGCTTCCTATGAGTTTCGCGAGCTGTTTGATGCCCTGCTGCACGTCGGGTTGACGTACGGCTTTTTGTACGATCGATTCTACTACTAGGAGCTTGGATGGCGTGTCACTGGTTACCGATTGAGTTAGCAGCGCATTGCGCCAACGAAGAATGGCAGCATCGACTTTTTGGGCTTTGGTTTGAAATGGAGGTGCCGGAAGGTTATCGGGCGGTAACTTGGCCGTTATGGGCGTTACCGCTTGAACTCTTGGATGCGAACAGCCGTTAAAAAGTAAACCGACTGCCATGAAGCCGGCTAAACCCAGAGCGCGAGGAACTTTAGGCATTAACTTGTCTTGCACCACCAATTAAGGTGGAGACGAGTAAGGTCTCCCGTCTCCACCTACAGCGTCTATGTACTCAGCGATTTAGAACAGGAAACCGGAAGGCAGCCCATTCGGGAATAGGCCAGCAAAGGTAGGATCTGGATATACGGCCTGAGATATGATAGGAAAGCCGTTCGTATCCAGCGGATAGGTTGGCGCCAATGTCTTAAGATCTGTTGGAGGGCTGGCGAACCACGCAGCGAGGTCAATAGTTACCGAGACAAACGTGGGAGTACCACTTGTCTGGCTTACAAAGGAAGTGGAACCTCCACCATTGTAGAATGCACGCAACCCGTCATCTCCGTGACCGGTGCCAATAATATCACCCCGAGTGACCGAAGTGCTTCTCGCTTGTGGATGGAATATGTCTGGCGCTCCGATCGGCTGAGGAGCCTGGACGGTTACCGGGCCGGTAGGCAACTTCTCCAGTATGGGCAGGACCTGGTTCTGTATTTGAGTTAGTGCAGCATTGACGGTTGTGGAATTGGGAATGAGGTAGCCGCCGCTTCCATCGGCTGGGCGAGCGAGCACGCCCTTTATTCCGGCTGCCTCCTCTGTTCCTTCGCCTTGCAGCGCACTCTGTGCTGTGGCCATGTAGGATGGGTCGCGCAGAGTGAGGAATGGACTGGGCGGTAGATATTCATTCGGCTCTAGCTTGCCGTCGTGGTTAAGATCAACAGGTACGGTCGGCAGGAAGACCGCGGGCAGAACGCTGGATGACGTTGTATTGGTAACACTGCGAATGTAGGCTAGGGAGAGCGCGAGCTGAGTTCTTAGCGAGTCAACATAGGCATGGAAAAGCTGCACTTCTGGAAGTCCTACAACTGCTGTGCTGCTATTGGGAAGAGTTATGGTTCCAGTAAAGCTCGGGTCTGCCTCAACGCTTGTTAGTTGCTGATCAACCTGATTAAGTTGTGTAAGCTCTTGTTCTCGGCCGGTTACATTATCCGTCTCGTATCCAAAATAGGGCATAAGACCGAAGCGTAAATCGGTAACGGGCGCCAGGGCTCGTAACAACTGAAGCGGGTTTGTACCCGCCGTACCAAGATTCCAGAAGAGGCCAGCATAGTAGTTTGGCGCCGAACCCGTGGCACTGCCGCTGTAGCCCACGGGCTCCGCAGTTTCACTGGAGGAGTAGCTCGTTGTGGTGGTGATGCCCCCCGTGACGCCTGGCGGCGGTGGGGGTGGTCCTATGCCACTGCTTCCGCCCATCGACGACCCGGCCGGCGAGGGTGTAGAGGTACCGTCAATTTCCTGCGAAACTAGACCTGCCAGACAAACCGCCGCACCAAAATTAGCCTGTGGATCGCCAGGACTCTGTTGTAGAGCAGTTTGAAAGAGACTAAGTGCGGATTGCAGTGAAGCGGGTGTTACCGATGTGGTCCCGCTTGATATACTATTGAGTGCAGACCTTCCTGCCGTAAGTGCCGACGTACCACCGCCGCCAGAACCGCCACCGCAACCCGTTAGCCCGATGGCCAACGCGGCTAGCGACAACCAACCTGCTTTCATTTTCATTCCCTACCTCCTCAAGGCAAGCTATAGTGCAATATAGTTCGGGGGGAAGTTCCGTTTTGTACGGGGGTAGCCTCTACCGATCAACCATCCATTCAATTTTAAGACGCGATATTATAGCACCGTTGACACAAAGTTTCATGAAGTGTAATGGTTCGTCGATGTGCGATTCATGTGCAGTCGCACTTGATCTCATTGTTCTGCATTCAAGGTGTGGTCAGACCTTCGCCATATGGTTCCTGGAGAGAGCACTGGGAGTGATACTTGACAGGAGAACTGGTCGTAACCAAGATGGATGCGAGCGCGTATTGTGATAACATGATCTTAAAACTTGCTGGATTTTATGAACAAAACCGCACCCAATTGCGTAATTATGGGCCAAAATTGAAATTATATTACTGATGCATCTGGACAGCAGACTGGCATTTGCTTGTGGGAACAACGAAGTATGTTGGCGCCATACGCAGTGGCCGAATATCGTGTGAATGAGGGTAAACATGCCAGATACGCGACGAATATTGGTTACGGGCGCTACAGGGTACGTGGGTGGTCGACTGGTCCCTATATTGCTTGGGCGTGGTGACCGAGTACGGTGCATGGTGCGCGATCCAAGGATGCTTAAAAACCGATGGAGTGATCTTCCCGCAGATCCATGGAACCTGGAAGTGGTTCAGGGAGATGTACTCGCGCCAGACACACTTCCGCAGGCTCTAGAAGGTGTGCACACGGCGTACTACCTTATTCACGCAATGACGGCAGGGGAACGAGGATTCGAACAGCGTGATAGGCTTGGCGCTGAGGCATTCGGTACCGTTGCCGCGCAGGCAGGTGTAAAGCGTATCATCTATCTGGGGGGACTGGGAACCCGCATGGCGGGAACCAGCCCGCACCTTCATAGTCGTCATGAAACCGGGGACATATTAAGACAGAGTGGTGTTCCCGTAATGGAACTGCGCGCTGCAATGATTGTCGGGAGCGGCAGTGCCTCCTTTGAGATGCTGCGAAACCTCACCGAGAAGCTGCCCATAATGGTGTGTCCACGCTGGATCGACACTCGCACTCAGCCAATTTTTATTCGGGATGCACTTGCGTATTTGGCCGAGGCCGTAAACGTCCCAGAAACTGCTGGATGCATAATTGATATAGGCGGACCCGATGTACTAAGTTACAGGCAGATGATGAAGATCTACGCTGAGGTGAAAGGCATCCATCACTTTGCGGTCGCCGTACCTCTACTTACCCCACGCTTTTCGGCTTACTGGTGCAACTGGTTTACGCCCGTGCCTGCCAGCGTAGCGTTTCCGCTTATCGAGGGGCTAAAGTTTGAGACAGTGTGTGAGAACGGTCTCGCTGAAGAACTTATGCCCAAAGTACCACGCACACCATTTAAGGAGGCCATTCGACTGGCATTGCTTGCTATTAACGAGGAGCGCGTACCCACTCGCTGGAGCGACGCAGTGCGTGGAGCGATACCAGTTCGACTAGAGGACGTGCCTTATCCTCGAGAGGACCAGCTGAGAGATCGCAAGATAAGGGTGACAAATGTACCTGCAACAACCCTTAATAGGGCATTTTCGCGGGTAGGCGGTGAAGTAGGCTGGTACTATGCAGATTGGTTGTGGGAGATACGGGGCGCAATTGACAGGCTGGTGGGAGGAGTGGGCGTCCGCAGGGGCCGGCGCCTGCCAGAGCAGGTGGAAATTGGCGATGCTATCGACTTTTGGCGCGTAGAGGACTATAGCGAGCGCCGAATGCTGTTGCATGCGGAGATGAAGGTGCCCGGTCATGCTTGGTTGGAGTTTCGTATCTTGGAGCTTGGACAGGGGCAGCGTGCTCTTGTTCAGACCGCTTACTACTTCCCTGGCTCCTTATGGGGATACCTCTATTGGTTTTCGCTTATGCCCGTGCACCTATTCGTCTTTAGGGGTATGCTTCGTAAGATGGTTCAATGGGCAGAACAGCAGCATCAAAGAGACCTTGCTGCCACGAGTAGCCTATCCGAACGCTCAAAGCTACAATAGCCTCACGCATGATCGTGAAATTGTGTTTTGTATATTGGGCAGAGTATAATCCTAGTACGACGGCAGCAGGACAGGTAACCATTTAATGCCCGCGAGAAAATTCGACGATAAGCGCATGGAGCTAACGGAACACCTTGCAGAGCTTCGCACACGCATTATGCGGTCTCTAGGGTTCCTGATACTCGCAGCCGTTCTAGCCTACAATTTCTTCACACCTATATATGCGTTGCTCTACCGCCCGCTGGTTGCCCAAATGCGCATGATCAACCACCATGTGCTTGAACAGCCCGGTGAGCCGACCACGGGTTTGGATCCGCGGCACTTGCCGCCTCCACACAACCCGCCCACCCAGCAGGATATAGTTAACCTTCAACGTGCGGTAATGTGGTTGCAGATGCACCCCAGTCAACCTAGCGTTATGGGAAACGTATTTCACGGCTTTTACGAGATGTTTACTGTTCGTATAAAGCTAAGTCTGATATTTGGGCTCATCATCGCCACACCCCTCATTTTATGGGAAGCCGCTATGTTCGTACTCCCCGCGCTAACGCCCGAGGAACGAGAACCCTTAAGGGTAATGCTGCCCACATCCATCATGCTCCTGCTTTTAGGAGTAGTAATTGCATACCTAACGATGTACTACGCTATGGGCTGGTTTTTGTCGTACCTGCCAGACTTTCCTAATGGCGCCACGCTCATGCAAGATCCTAATGACTATATTATCTTCTTCGTGAAAATGATGGCAGCATTCGGCATTGCGTTTCAGCTGCCAGTAGTACTGATGGGACTGGCCCATCTTGGGCTGATCAGTTCGAAGGGGATGATCAAGAACTGGCGGTGGGGTTTCGTGCTTGCCGTGCTTGGCGGGGTATTTACACCATCAAATGACGTGATCTCAATGGCTCTTATGGCATTTCCATTGCTGTTTCTCTACTTTTTCAGCATCTTGTTAGTGCGCATGGTGGAGCGCAAAAAGCCACGTACTTCACCTGTGTAGTAGAACCATGATCCGATACGATGTGGCTTATGTAAGGGAGCATATAATGAAACTGATCTGGACCGGAGTTATTACCGCTTGTTTAGTCATACCAGCGTTGGGTTCCGTTGCACAAACGCCTGCGCCCACACCCGTGAAATTGGCCTACCAGTATCAGAAAGGCACGAGCTCACACTATCACGTTTCGTTAGATGTAAGCACTGGCCAGGGTGGCGCTACTGTTAGCCAGCATTACATCAGCACTATTAGTGATGTACAGCCCGACGGTGGATACTCTCAGCTTCTTCACTGGACTAAATTTGTGGCCGTGCTTGGTGGTTCGCCAACGCCACTCCCCATACCTCCCGATGTTAAGCTCTCGTTTGACAATTTGGGTAAGCTTCTAACAGTAAAGTCATCTCAACCAGACCCGACCATGAGCCCGGGCGTTGCCGAACTTCTCATCATGGCGGATCGAATCATACTTCCTCCAAACCCCGTTTCTGTGAATGGAACGTGGACTACACAGGTGGAAGATCCTCAGGTAAAGGGCGCAAAGGTTACGTTTACGGGAACCTACCTGGGAATGCAAGTTCGCAATGGCAAAAGTTACTGGAAGATAAAGCAGTTGATGAAAGCGCCAGTTGCGCCGGATGGTACTGCTATGACGGCCACGGGTACTGCGTTGCTGGATCCTGCTACAGGCGCTTTAGTGCATGAAACAGGCACGGTAGAAAACTTACCAACCGATGCCTACGGGGTGCTCACCGCGCAAGTTACCGTGAGTATGGTTGAGCCGAAGGGACAGGCTTCAACAACCTCTACTTCCGGCGCGACGGCTCCTGCAGTTTCCGGCGCAGGAAAGTAGCCGGGCTGGTTTGGATCCCGATGCATTCATATCCTCGTTGCGACAGTCATCGTGGGTAACCACGCAGATTGAACACATCGAGCAAATTTGCGAACGGGACGCACAATATGGCTCATTGAACCAGCCGCTGCACCCAACTTTGGAACTGGCCTTGCAGCGGCTGGAAATCCGGCGGCTCTATACTCATCAGTCAGAAGCCATAAACGCGGCTCGCGAACGGCGGGATGTGGTGGTGGTTACATCCACGGCAAGCGGCAAAACCCTGTGCTATAACTTACCCGTTCTCGACACAATTCTTCGGGCGCCGCAGTCGCGGGCTCTCTACCTTTTCCCCACTAGGGCACTTGCACAGGACCAGTGCGGGAAGCTCAATGACTTTGACCTGTTTCCAAAGGTTAAGCATGCTGCGTATGACGGCGATACCCCATCCAACGAGCGGCGTGCCATTCGCAAACTCGCGCACATTGTGTTGACTAACCCAGACATGCTGCACCTTGGGATCATACCCTATCACCAGACGTGGGGCATGTTCCTTACCCATCTCAAATATGTAATCCTGGACGAGGTACATACTTACCGAGGCGTATTTGGCGCGCACGTAGCACAGGTACTTCGAAGGCTTCGAAGAGTATGTGCCCTCTACGGCAGTGATCCTCAGTTTCTCTGCTGCTCCGCTACAATTGCTAACCCTGCCGATCTCGTGTCGCAGGTTACCGGTGCCGTCATGCCCCATGTCGTTACCAGCAACGGCAGCCCGGCGGGGCGGCGTACCTTCCTTTTCTGGAATCCACCGAGGCTAGATGAGCGCCTTACTCAGCGTCGAAGTACAAATGGTGAAGCGTCGCAGTTGTTGGCGGCACTAACTACCAACGGTGTCCGCACCATTACCTTCGCGCGAACTCGTAAAACCACGGAACTACTGCTGCGTAGCGCACGAACGCTGTTAGAGGCGCACGCACCGGAACTGGTCAACCAAATTGCATCTTATCGTGCTGGGTACACCCGCGCAGAACGACGGGAACTTGAGAAGGCACTGTTTAACGGCGATCTGTTGGGGGTTACCGCCACCAGTGCTCTGGAACTGGGCGTAGACATCGGCGGTTTAGATGCAAGTATATTAACGGGCTATCCTGGCACCATATCTTCTGCTTGGCAGCAGGCAGGTAGAGCAGGGCGCTCCGGTGGGCGCTCGCTCACGGTTATGGTTGCCTACGACAATCCGCTAGACCAGTTTCTGATGCGCCACCCGGAGTATTTCTTTGGTCAACCTCATGAAGTCGCGACCGCTGACTGTAACAACCGAAGGATTCTACAGCAGCATCTGCTATGTGCCGCGTATGAATACCCCATTGTGCCCGATGATCTGGCGTTATTTGGCAAGAACGCAAAGCAGTGCCTGCAAAATCTTAGAGAGGATGGCACCTTGTTCCTGCGGGCAGGTCGGCTTCATTGCAGCACAGGCATTTACCCCGCAGCCAAGGTGAACCTGCGCTCCGCCGAAAACACGGTTTATCAGATTGTCCATCATGAAACGAGCGCTCTCATTGGTACCGCGGAATACGGTACCGCGCTGCGTACCCTGCATCCTGGCGCGATATATCTCCATCAGGGCGAAACATTCCGGGTGGAAGAGCTCAACCATCAGGGCCTGGAAGCTCGTGTGCTACCAGCGGAAGTGAGTTACTATACGGAGGCTGCACAGCGCTCAACACTCCTCGTTTTGGGCACCCGCGAAGCATTTGCCTACGGCGCGTTCGGGGAAGTGGTGGTTACGAGCCAGGTTGTATCCTACCAGCGGAAGCGATTACAAAACGGAGTGGTTTTGGACGTAAATAGTCTCGACATGCCCGCCCAGACGTTTGAGACCGAAGCTATTTGGTTGATTATTGCCCCGGATATCTGTAACAGGGTCACCAGCTTAGGATACAGCCTACACGGAGCCTTGCATGCCGCCGAACACGCACTAGCTGGGATGATTCCGCTGTTAGTCGCCTGTGACCGAAGTGATATCGGCGGTATTACTTCGTTGAACCATGTCGATACTGGTCATCCTACTGTATTCCTGTTTGACACGTACCCCGGAGGAGTGGGCATTTCCGAAGGCCTTATTGGACGACTGCCAGAGCTTATGTGTGCGGCACTACAGGTGATCGAGGAGTGTTCCTGCGAGGACGGCTGCCCCTCCTGCGTGCATTCCGCCCTTTGTGGTTCTGGCAATCAGCCACTTGATAAGGCGGGTGCGTCGGTGGTCTTGCGCGCGTTGCTCGAGCGAATGCGCGAGTGCGGTTCCGACAGATTCCTCCAAATAGAGCCTGCTCCGGACTCCACAGTCTAGCCGGCAATCGCTACCTATCGACTCCAGTACTGCTTAAATCCTGCCGCCTTGCTTTCTTCGCCGATAGTATCGTTCATGTAGAAACTTTTGCAAACCAGCATCTTCCGATTAGCCTGTCGCGTTAGTACCAGACAGCTGATCGTCGGTCGACGCAGCTGTAGATTTCAATGGCACGCTTCAACTGCCGTGTCATTTGGAGCGAGCTTTTCAGACCCTGTTCTGCCTTGCATAGTAATGGTATTCTTTAGTGTTGTGTGTTAAATACAGCAGGAGATTAGATGGAAGCCGAATTAGAGACGTCTACGGAGTCAGTTCGCCAGCAACAGTACGAAAAACATAACCTCATCGTCCTTACGCTCGATTTGTGCATGTGCGCTATGGGGCTGGCGTTCCTGGATGCGAATGCCATTCTTCCGCTTTTGCTCCATCGACTTGGTGCAACAGGCATCGTGATTGGTCTCTTCGCGGGCGGCCGAGTTCTGGCGTTCAACCTGCCTCAGCTTTTCGCTGCTCGACGCTTAGCAGGTAAACCTCATGTGAAGCCCTGGTTTTTCACAATCGCTGTAATCACCCGCGTGCCTATGCTGATCGTTCCATGGTTAATCTGGCACTCTGAGGATGACCAGCTGCACCGCACAATTGCGCTTGTGTTTACTATAGTATTAATCATGATATGGTCTGTTGGCGATGGCCTGTGTAATGTGCCGTGGATGGAGATTATAGCGCGATCATTTTCGAATAGGTTACGCGGCAGATGGTTCACTGGGACCCAACTAATCACTGGCCTACTTGCCATTTCCGCAGCGACCCTTATTGTACACCCGGCTCTGCAGGCTCAGAGCCTTCCGTTTCCTGAAAACTACGCTCTGCTGGCACTGCTATCTGCGCTCATGTTTCAAGTATCTCTCATAGGCGTGGGGCTCATTAAAGAGCCGCCACCAGTGGAACACGAATCGGAACCGCTTCCTGAGGGAGTTGGCTTTCTGAAGCACCTTCCCCAGCTCGTGGCGAATAATCCTATATTCGCACGATTAGCGACAATTCAGTTGCTCTCAGGCTTTGGCGCCGCTTCGGCACCGTTCTATGTGCTTTACGCTCGGTACCATTTTCACGTAGGAGACTCCTGGGGGGCAGCTTATCAGGCAGTACAGGCCGGGGGATTGATCGTTCTACTTCCACTGTGGAATCTATTGGGCGAGCGTCGTGGACAAAATACAGCAGTGAAGGGTGTAACGACCGCATGCATGCTGGCGCCGGCTATTGCCTTGACGGTTGGACGTCTTTCCCCGTGGCTGATCAGCCCCACATTCGCCATGCTGGGCGGCAGTTTGGATTGGGGATTGTGGATAGTACTGAACCACTACCTACTTTCACATGTTGATGGCGCCAACCGCCCCGTCTATGTTGCCTTGTTTAGTCTACTCTTTGTGCCCTCAGCCCTGTTTCCTGTTATCGGTGGCACGTTGGTGCATCGCTCACAATTCACAATGATTGGACCTTTTCCATTGCTTTTCGTTATAACACTGGCTGTTACCTTTGCAGGTTTCCTTGTCGCAAGAGGGCTGCCAAACCCTGGGCAGGATGCTGCACGTGCTAACTGACAACGATATCAACCTTCTACAACACGGCTGTTCATTGCTGGGTATCGCAGTTAACGAGGACATCGTCAACCGTTTTGATCGCTATGGACAGATGCTCATTGAGGCTAACCGCGTGATGAACCTAACGCGAGTTCCCGAAGATCAGATGGTTGCCCGACACTTTCTAGACTCTCTCACTCTCGTCTCGGTGTGGAAACCGGCTCCGGGTACAAAGCTCGTAGATGTTGGCACAGGAGCCGGTCTACCAGGCATACCTTTAGCAATAGCGTTTTCGCAGTTAAACGTGACACTGGTAGAGGCCACATTAAAGAAGGCAAAGTTTCTAGGCACGGTGGTGGATGAACTGCACTTGGATAACGTCAAGGTGATACATGCCAGGGCAGAGGAGATATCGCGAATGCCCCAACATAGCCATGCCTACGGCGTTGTAACGGCAAGGGCCGTAGCGCCCATGTCCAAATTGGCGGGTTGGCTGTTACCACTGGTCGACCGCCGTGGGTTCTGCGCGGCTTACAAAAGTATTGACGCGCGATCCGAAATTGAGGCCGCCGGAGAGGATATCAGCAAGGCAGGGGGCAGGCTGGATCGTCTGGTGGAGGTCGACGTACCGGGCACCGATATACGACGACTGATGGCATTGCTGGTGTCCGCTCCGGCGTCACGGCGATAGCGTTTGCCTGGGCGTGAACAATTGCATGACGATAAACTCTATGGGCCCCAAGTGAGGAACCGCGGAAGTAACCGGGTATCCGCGGTCCCCGGGAAACAGTGCTATCGTAGCTCGAGCTTGCCTCGTAGAGCGGTGAAACTGAGCGGCGGTATTTCCACGGTTACCACACCTCCATCCAGGTGTGCGTTTCCATGGCGAGGGATGACCGCATGGGGATTTTCCCACGAGTTGGCCGCTTTGGGATCCGTGCCATTGAGTGTATCAACACCCAAAATCCGCGTAATGGAAGCATCTGGGAATGAAACGGCCAACTGGATCGTTTCTGTTTGACTTCGGTTAACAACGAATACGGCCAGTGTGTTTTCATCGTTCACCGTGGCAGAAACGTCAAGTGTGGGGGCTTCACCTCGTTCACCTGCATCGTAGGTTGGGCAGTCCAGTGCAGGCACGAGAGATCTACCACTGCAGTGCTCTGCCATGAGTTGGAAGGGATAATAGTTTGCCTGAACCAGAAGCCCTGTTGAGGTGGTGAGAAGTGGGGCAATTACGTTGACAATCTGGGCGATACACGCCACCTTAACGACGTCGGCACGACGAATGAATGCATTCAGGTATTGGGCACATACTAGAGCATCCTCCAAGTTATATATTTCCTCAAGGAGGTGCGGCGCTTTCTGCCACTTACCGTCGGCCTCGTGGTTTTTGTACCAAACATTCCATTCGTCAAATGAGAGATAAACCCGCTTGTTAGAACGCTTCATTCCTCGTACATATGCGAATAGGCCAGCGTAATCCTCTATGACACGCTCAATTTCAACACCTTCTGCCAGAAACCAGGCTGTATCATTGCGATGGTTTTGGCTGTATCGGTGCGCTGAAACGTAGCTCACAGAGTCCCAACAGTACTCTAGAGTGACACGATCGTAATTAAGGTAAGTCGACATACCACGGCCCGAGGAACCGCATGCCACCAACTCAATGGTATCGTCAAGACCGCGCATTATTTTGCCAGCCTGGTCTGCGCGGCGTGCATATTCCTCGGCAGGTACATGCCCTGCCTGCCACGGACCATCCATTTCATTACCAAGGCACCATAGCTTTACGCCGTAGGGTTCCTTCTGTCCGTTGAGCGCGCGTCTGTCTGCCCAGTACGTTCCTGTCGGCATGTTGCAATACTCAAGCAACGCTGCAGCCTCCTCAGCACCTTTGGTGCCAAGGTTAATTGCCATCATTGGGGTTGTATGAGCTAGCTTACACCACTGCATGAATTCATCGGTGCCAAACGTGTTGGGTTCAATAGACTTCCAGGCAAAGTCGGGATGTGCAGGACGCTGGTCACGTGGGCCAATACCCTCTTTCCAGTCGTAGCAACTAACAAAATTGCCACCTGGGTACCGCATAATGGGCATACGTAGCTTTTTAAGAGCTTCAATAACATCCAGACGAAAGCCGTCTTCGTTGGCGTGCGGGCTAGCAGGATCATAGATCCCTTCATAGATACAGCGGCCTAGGTGTTCCGCAAACCCACCAAATATTCGGGGGTCTACATCACCCGTATGGTGAAGCGTGTCTAAAGTCAAACTTGCCTGCATTGTATGTTCATCCCTCTAGCCGTGTGATTCAAACCGGGTTATGGTCTGTCTCTATTCACCGCTCAGGACATCAATTCCTGCCACGTGATAGTTATGTGGTTGGCGGTTAAGAGGGGCGGTTCGTTAAAAAGCGGCGTCCTGCCTAGGCACAAGAGTGGATGGGCATAACTTTGAACAAGTAATCTGGTCCTAGTGCTCGACAATCCGCCACAGATCACAGTTCTATGAGAAACTCGGTCGCTCAACCGACACTGAACGTGTATTCAATGGAAGTGGCTTTCAGTATGGCTTTCTTCGACCCACGGAAGCGCGTTCGACCAGCGAGGTGTTGACGATCTCGCGAACCGGCTCACAGGAACCAGAAACTCCGTTTAGGACGATTTCAGCTGCTCGTTTGCCTATTTCCCTGAACGGCTGATGAACAGTTGTAAGCGCAACGGGCGCCAAAGCGGCGGAGGCTACATCGTCAAACCCCATGACGGATATATCGTCTGGTACCCGAACCCCGTTCTTTACTAGAACGCTTAAAACACCAAAAGCAATACCGTCATTCCCACAGGCAATTGCATCGGGCCATTGGTTGCGGGGCCGACGAAGTAATTCACGTGCACGCTCTTCGCCAGATGGTGGATTATAACGACCAGGAACAACACTGTTGGGGGACATTGGTAGCTGTGCCTCTGCCATGGCACTGCAGAATCCCTCAATGCGTTCTTTGCTGCTACGCTGGTTGCCATCGCCCGCGAAGTATTCGATGCGTCTGTGACCCATGGAGATAAGATAGTCGGTGGCAGATTTTGAGGCGGAGCGGTTATCGATGTCGATGCAGCTAGCCATAGGATTGGGATGTAGATCACCAACTAATACCCATGGCTTGTTGCTCTGTTGAAGCGCCTCAACAATTCCAAGGTCATGTGGGGGCGCGATCACTAGTAGTCCGTCAACGCGGCCGTCACAATAGGTACCAATATGCTGCGCGATGTCTGTCCATTCGTGAGTGGTGAGCAACATCGCGTTCTGCTGGTAATTAAGGCAGGTGGCGAGAACGCCGTGCAGAATGGTTGCAAAATAGTCGTTTACATCGTCGGTTTGGGCGTAATTATAGACCACTCCAATGGCATCAACGCGTCGGCGGGAAAGGCTGCGGGCTGCTGAGTTAGGATGAAAATTAAGGCGGTCACGCGCCTCCATGACCCTCCGCCTGGTTGCCTCA
>DAIDKH010000079.1 GCA_027450145.1 Chthonomonadaceae bacterium
CTCAAGACACTTGGACGATTTTCCTACAGCCTGTACCTAACACATGGAATAGTCCTTATGTGCCTTGACTATGCGATGGGCCATAGTCACCCGCAGCCAATGGTGTCGCTTGCAATCCACGTGCTGGGTGTTCTGGTATCGGTCTGCTTCGCATACGGGTTCTACCTTGTGTTCGAACGGCCGGTAGTGACGCAGCGCGTTGCAACCAAGCAATTTGCCTAGGCTCAGCCCCGGTGGATTGATCAAGCGACTGGTTACCGTTACAGATTCCTGGGAAGTTGCACCCACCGTCAGACGTAGCGACACGCCAAAGGCGGTGACCTGCAAAGCAGCGGGTTCGACATTGCCCTTGCAATTTCGTGCCACCCAGTCTCAGACGCCTGCGATTACTAGTATTTTTCCGGGTTTTTTGGCATTTCCTCCAATGTGCTCCAATTTGCCTTCTTCACGAATATTAATTTAATGGTACAACCCCTTAGACAGGCCGCATGGTAGCAAGAACTTATTAACCAATCAGTCGTCGCCTTTCGATTACGGTTGCACCGTTATCCTAATCGTTTCAATGAAAGTACGACATTCCAATGCGCATAGCCTTCCTAACTGAACAACCGATAAGCAACGAAGAGGAGTTGCAACGCTCATTTTCTGGCATAAGTTTCGGCATGTTTCGTGAGCTGACTAGCTACGGCCACGAAGTAACCGTAGTGGCTGCCATTCAACCTGGATTGCGAGGCGGTATGATGAGAACGGTGCTGGGTGGGCTAGGGCGCACCGTTTACCGCGGCCAGAACATGAAGACCATTTACCACCCCGTCATTCTTGACGACTTTGCAGCGTGCGCACAGCGGCGGCTGGCTGGCGAAGCGTTCGATCTGCTGTTCACGCACAGCACACTCGTAACTGCCCACCTGCAAACTACCACGCCCATTGTGATTTGGCGCGGGGCGCATTACGCGGCACTTAAAAGCGGCTACCGAGGCTACCAAAACCTGCCGCCTGTAGTGGAAACGTGGGCGCACCAGCAGGAAACCGAGGCAATGAATCGCGCTGCCATAAACATCTTTGCAGCCGATTCAGCGTGCGAGAGTGCCCACGAAGTGTACGGCATCCCTCGCGACAAGCTGAAGGTAATACCGTATGGAGCAAACCTTCACCCTGCCCCAACGGCGGCATCCGTTTTGCGAAACATCGCCGATAAACCTACCGATGGCACGATGAACTTCCTCTTTTTTGGGGTTGACTGGTATCGAAAAGGCGGCGATAGGGTGATCACCGCACTGAACCGGCTCGCGGCATCAGGGCGGCGCGTGCACCTGGATATCGTCGGGATAAACGAGGCGCCCACCGACATGGCAAAAGGGTTCACGGTTCAGGTGCATGGCTACTTAAACAAATCGATCCCCGCCGACTTCAAGCTCATGAACGAGATACTGAAGCGCACCCATTTCCTGGTACACCCTGCCAGAGGAGAGGCGTTCGGCGTAGTGCTCTGCGAAGCGTTCGCCTGCGGTATTCCAGCAGCGGTAACGCCCGTAGACGGTCTGCCCACCATTGTTGATGATGGGGTAAACGGTGTGGTGATTAAGGAGCCATTCGATGCCGCCGAATTCACCGCCAGGATGGTTAAGGTGTTTGATACGCCCGGCGAATACCAGAGAATGGCTCAAGCAGCACTACGGAAATACGAGGTGCGGCTGAACTGGCGAACCGCAATTCAGGAATTTCTTGCGACCGTAGAACCCATTGCAAGCGAGTACCGCAGGAAGCGAACAGGCGGACAACTTATCAGTTTCGCGGTACCGACTCGGTAGTAACCGAAGCCGGTACCTCAAACGCTACTCTACTTAGCGGTCGGCGGCGCACCTGGCGTGGTAGGTTTGGCCGGCGCCTTGGTGCCGGGTTTTGCCGCCGATGGCTCCTGCAGGTCCGGACGCCCCTTTGAAAGCTCCGGCGCCATGTGAACGATATTCGCTGCCTCCTTGCGGGTCATATCCTCGGCCTCGCTGTTCGATGATATAACATGCGGCGTCATGAAGATGACCAACTCGGTGCGATTGTCCACGTGTTCTCTAGAGCGGAAGAACTGCCCAACCAGCGGAATATCAGAAAGTATAGGTATTTTGTTGATGGTAACGCTGGAGTTGCTCTGAATGAGTCCACCTACAGCCACCGTTCTGCCGTCCTGAATAGAGACCTCCGTATCCGCAGTACGTTCGTTCACGATTGGCACCTGTGTGGCCACCGTGCCGCTGCCCAGCGTCTCATACTGCAGGAGGTCGCTGGCAATGGCGTACAGGTCGATGGTCACAAGCCCGTCGCGCGTGATGCGCGGGGTGACATCTAACTGATAGCCAACCTGCGCGTATTGCACCTGCGGCGGTATGATGGTACCGAAACTGGAGATTGGCTGACTGCCGTAGTACGGAATCTGGGTCGCAATGGTGATCCTTGCCTCCTGGTCGTTAGACGTGAAGATCTTTGGTGTGGCGACCACCTTTACGCGGCTGTCATTTTCCAGAGCCTGCATTAGGCCCGCATAGCTCGCACCATTAAGCGCGAACTGAGCTCCCGTCGCAGTGGGATCCAGTGCGGTACCACTAGAGCCCGCATTGAATCCAGGCTGGGTTAGGTTAATCTGCGCGCTACCGGTGTTGGTATGGCCAAAGAGATTTTGGAAGAGACCGGACAGCGAAAAACCGAGCTTCTGGTCTTTGCTAAGGGTCACCTCTGCGATGATGACATTGACTTCCACCTGCCGCGGGACTACATCCAGCTCCTCCACCAGCTTCTTGACGGCATCGTAGTTATCTGGCGTGGTGGTAACGATGATGCTGTCACCCGTAGGTGATGGCGTTACATAGACGTTGTTCTGCAGCTGCAGCAGGTTTGAATAGATACCGTTGCGACCCAGACCGTATTGCGGGCCAGAGTTTTGACCAAGTGTGCGGTTGTTCCCTCCAAATCCAAACCGGAAAAACTGACGAGTGGGATCTGCTTGATTGGTCGTCGTACCGGAGCCTGGTACCTGCGTAGGCACGAATCCCTGGGGAGTCATGACCCCTGGCACGTCCGTAGAGAGCGTGTTGCCTGGCGCGTTCGGCGGCGCCGGTGGTTCCGTCGCCCTTCCCGTGGCCGAATTCGAGCCCAGCGAACGGTTGATCTTAGGCGGAATAAGCCCGTTGTTCCCAAATGTGTTACCGTTGTTCACGAAGGTATTACCAAAACCCAGGTTCTGCTGCTGCTGGGTATCAAACGCCTGACTTAGGGCATAGGCGACATCGGAAGCCTGGGCGTTTTTCAATGGGAAGACGAACGTAGTGGCCTCGCTTGGAACCTGACGGTCTAGAGCATCAATGAGCCGCGTAATGGTGCGCAGGCGATCGGGTGTCGCGGTGATCAGCACCGAGTTCGTGCGTGGGTCTGCGACGACCTTGCCAAATGGGTCACTGCTGGTAACACTCTGCTGATTCTGGTTGTTATTCTGATTGCCAAAGAAGGCAAACCTGCCGAAAACGCGCTGCTGGAAGTTCGCGTTGTTACCCGCTGCCCCATATCCCGACTCATTAGAGAGTACCGTATTTACCAGGTTGGCAACATCCTGCGCGTTGGCGTAAATGATTTTGCGTACCGTCGTAGTAAGCGGATTATTATCCTGGTCGTCGAGCCTGCCAATTATATCCTGGGCCACACGCTGTTGGTTATCTGGTGAAGCGACGACTAGCACGGAGTTCGTGCGCGGATCCGCGGCCGCAAAAACCGCAGGTTTGGCGTTCGCTGCTGCTGGCGGCTGCCCTGGTGGAAAACCAGGACGACCAGGCTGCGGCCCAGCGGGCGCACCGGTTGAACTTAACTGTTTGTAGACGTTATTGATGATTTCCGCAATGTCACTCGCCTGCGCACGCCGCAGCGGGTAGACCCGTAGTTCGGTGCGATCCGAGGCTTTGTCTAGAGCATGTGCAAGTGCAATGAACCTTTGAACATTGCTGGCAGTATCCGTAAGAATGAGCGCGTTGGTTTGGGCACTGGCTACCAGACTTGCCCCGGTGTTCGTAAGCGGCTTCAACTCCTTTGCAAGTGTCTCGGCATCTACGTTTTCCAGCGGTATCACTTGCGTCATCACCTGATCCCGCGGGTCAACAGGAGTTGGCCCGTTGGGATTGACCCCCGGGTTAAGCAGAGAGGAGTTTTGGCTTGCAACACTGAACGGCACCACGCTGATGACATGATTTTTGTCGATTGCGGTAAAGCCGCGCGCCGACAGAACCTGCTGAAGGATCATAAAAGCTTGATCAAGCGTGACCGGTGTGGGATTGATCACCGTTACGTTGCCAGAGAGTGAGGGGTCTGCCACAACCGTCTCGTTCGCCATTTTCGCATAGAGACTCAGGACATCAATAATATTGCTGCCGTGGAACTCAAAGGAAAACCGCCCGCCTTGCGGTAGTTCCATTCCGCCAGGGGCACCGCCTCCCCCCGGGAAGCCACGGAACCCGCCATGCGGAAAGCCCTTGAACCCACCTGGGGGCATACCTCTAAACCCGCCAGGAAAGCCCCTAAACCCGCCAGGAGGCATGCCCTTGAAGCCGGCACCGCGCCGCTTGGGCACCACAGTTAGGCTCGCTTTTGCGCCATGTTTGGGTTTGGCAGCTTTCTTTTTTGTCGCGGGCGGCGCTGCTAGAGCAGCTGTGCCAAGCACAACCGCGAGACAGAGCGGTGGAAGAGCACGAGAGTACCGCTGCCGGTAGGTATTCGTTCTTTCCGGGTAGTTTTGGTGTTCAGCTGACGTCATTCTGTCTCTCCTCGTTTGGCAGCGGAATAGTTGTTGTTATGTTGCGATATGAAAGGCTCATTTGCCACGCCTTGCTTGCCGACGCATACGAGCCCACATCTTGCGCATCTGCGGCGTAATCTTGAAGCCCGCAGGCGGAGTAAATGCCGGCATTGCAGTGGCCGCTGCCGGCGCGGTAGGTGCCGCAACGGCCGGTTTTGGCGTTGCGGGCGCTGCAGGTGCTGGCGCATTGGCATTTAGCGGAACAGGATTAATCGTATCTGATCGCTGCAAGGTGTGATTCTCACCATTCAGGTTGACTTTAACCTCCGTTTGCGATACACTCTCCACCTTACCACCCATGAAGTAGGAGCCCGCACTTACCCACTGACCGGGCTGACCGTTGGACGGCTCTACTAGTGCCTGAACCTTCCCATTAACGTAAACGGTGCCCGTATAACTCCAACCACCAAGCGGATCAATTGGCATCGGCCGCACAACTGGCGCGGGCGCAACTTGCGGAGCGGGCGGCAGCGGTGGCGCAAATAGATTTGCTCTCACCGCAGACGTGTAGTATGAGATAGATTTGGAGCTGGCGCCTTTTTGTTTTGACTTAACCGACTTTACGGCAGCCGTATGCGTCCTGTTTAAGGGCGCTGGGGTAGTACCCTGAGAGCGGGCCAAAACGACTAGACTAATGCCTAGTGCCGCAAGCACGCCAATCACTGCCCAGGTTCTAACGGGTCGTGCCGTTGCAATTTTGTGCTCCGCAGGATAAGCTGCACCAAAGAGCGGTCCAGATGGGATATTATGACCCTGTTTGCGTGCCATTTTGGTTGTCTCCCTTATTAGGTACATCTGTTGTAAATGTGCTAATTCGTGCCGAAATATTTATCGTTGCAAAATGTGTATCACCAGAATGAACGTCCAGATGATCCACCACGAGTTTGCCCTTAGGATCTTCAACCCTGTAAAGGAACTGTATGACGTTAGGATGGAACGGCGCCTTGAAATCTACCTGCACGGGAACCCGCAGCACCGCACCGTTCTCTGAAAGCTGAGATCTCAGCGGCCGGATGGAATCCAGGTGAACGCCAGACTGCTTTGCGATTGACATCAGCTTAGTAACCATCGCCGGTGCGATGGCCCCGGGGCTCTCGTTCGTAGTCCATTTTGCAATCTTGCCCTGCATAAAGTCGTCCTGTTTGCCCAGCGCCAAGTACTGCACTTTGCCGTCATCGTACTTCTTGCGCGCGTCTGCAGTCGATAGCAATGCTGCGCCGGAAGAGGTCGATCCGCCTCCGCTGAACGTTAGGTAGCCGGCCACTAGCAGCACAAGAACCATGAATGCCACAAGGACTTTTTCACGAGTCGTCTTCATTAGGAGGCACCTCCGGTTGTTGCAACTGGAGCGGGAGGCTGTCCAACGTCACAGCTTATCACGAACCCAGTTACAGTTTTCTGAATAGTGGTGGGTCCCTTTGGCGCCGTGGGCATTGTTGCAACGGGTGGTGTACCTGGTGATGGCGCACTTCCACTAGCAGGGGCTGGGCCCCCAGCGCCGCCTGCCACTATACGTTCGTGCATGCCAAAGCCACCGGGATGTCGTCCCGGAATAACTGGCGCCTGCCCTGGCCTTATTACAATTGGCCTAGCGCCTCCAAATACCTCATGGAACGTTGTGGGCGTGACTACCGCACCTGCAGCCGGATTACCAAAACCTGGGAGTGGCGTCACCGCAGCATCGGTGGGCACTGCTGGCGCCGGCAAGGTCTGCTGTACATCACCCAGGAAGGTGAGGCGCACGTGCGAGAACTCTGGTGATTTGCGTAAGGATTGAACCAGGCCAGTAGCCAGGTCCGCCGACATCGCGCTGCCGCGTATAGTAAGCGTCTTGCCGCGCTGCAGCGACAGATCGGTTAACCATATCTTCTTTGCGTCTGGCATGGATTGAGATATGCCCTGCAGGATAGCCACTATGGGGTGCTGCCTGTCTAAACCGGAATTCACGGCGTCGTAAACCGCGCTAATCTTGGTATCCTGGGTTACTCGCTGTTTGAGGCGGGGCTTAAGTTCGTTCCACCGTCGGTTTGCGTCCACCTGGTCCTGATGTTGCTTAGCGCTGTTTGCTAGATAGTTCTGAACCTGCATACCGCCCAAGAGCAATACCAACGCCGCAGCCACTATAGAAACCGCCACATTACGACTTTGTCGTCTACGGGCAGTCAGTTCAGCGGGCTCCTCTGGTATGAGGTTCACACGGGCGATGCTGCGTGACTGCGTTTGAAGGGCGAGGCCAAACGCCGGTGCGTATTTTAGGGTCTCTGCATCCTGGCCGGTAATTGGCTGGCGATTATAAAGCGATACTGGCGCCTCCAGTATCTCGCTAAGGCTCCTGACAAGGCCGCTTCCGCTATCCGCCGACTCGCCAACAAGATAGGTCGCGGCAATAGCGCTGTCCCTGAGCTCAGACCGACTCGCACTTATAGATCGGCCAATTTCCCTAGCCAGGCTGTCATCTGCGGCATCCGCGACCGAGGAGGCTCTGGTGAAGGCGACACGGGACGCCGCGGTGACTACCACATCCATCTCAGTACGATCCACTGCCACCAGTGCTACCGGCTCCACATTGTCACGAATGAGTTCGGCAAGTGCTAGCGAGGAAACGGTGAGTAAGGAGAGGCGTAACCCCGCAAGTTTGAAGGCTGCCATAACCTGTTCTACCAGCATCCGCCTGGCGGCCGCCAAAAGAATGGTAATCATGCCGTCGGCTTCCGCATCCTGCTCAAGGTGATAGCCCAGTACAACCTCTTCCAACGGGTACAGCACATATTGTTGAGCCTCAAAGGCTAACATACCCCTCAACTCTTCAGGCGGTGCATAGGGTAGCCGCACAGGTCGTAATGTAACCATTCGCCTAGGTAGCGACGCAACTACGTCCTTGCCTGTGATACCGGACGATAGTACTGCCTGCTGCAAGGCGGAGGCCAGCATCTGCACCGTGCCGTTGCCTGTACCGGCCCAGAAATCGGGTGACAGCGGAGCGCTGCCACGCCGAGTGATGTGCGCGTCACCGCCGCGTAGGCCAGTAGCCTCTACTACTCTTACTACCTGCATACCTAGTTCAATCGCTATGCAGGTGCTGCTAGACGAACCTGATTGTTGGATGCTGCGAGCCATTGTTTCTCCTAAAGCCCGCCAGTATTGCTGGATGGGGAGCTGCTCGAACTGTTTGTGGATGCTGTTGGCATTGGTAGAACCGGTGGAGGAGCCCACTGCCACCAGCCGGGCGCTCGCTGAACGTGATGCCATGAAAGAATTTGTGGTCCGTTGGGTGTAAGCTCACCCAGTGCCTGCACAGCATAAACCTGTTGGCTGCCTCGCATACGTACCAGGACCCGTATTCGATAGGTGGAACATTTTGCCGTGAGATGCCCGACGGTATTCTGCAACTCCGCTGCGGTGATACCTGGAAGTGTAAACAGATCCGCCAGGGTCTGAAAGGCTTGGCCAGTAGACCTGTATTGAAGGATCGCATTGAGGAGGGTCATGTCCATACCGGGTACCGTGGCGAGTACTTCAGCGGGTGCGGTATTTATGTCCACTACATCGTTTCGATAGGGATTGTTGTTCACTGCAATTTTGTCCACAACGCCGGCCATCACCTGTGGTGTGAAACCGCTTACCTTCATTAAATCGCCAATGTTGGAGAAGGCTGGTGAATTGCCGCTGCCCGAGCCCGAAGCCCCACCCCCCGCTGTACCGCCGCCTCCTGAGGATCCACCGGGTCGCGCTCCCCCGCCGCCGCCAGCCGCGGGAGTACTGCCAGGTCTTGCGCCACTACCACCGGCAGGGGCGCCACCCGATTGTGCGCCGGCGGAAGCGCCTCCAGAATTGCTGCTAGACTGCTGATTGCGATATGTCACTACGGCGTTGGCTTGTGCGGCAGTAAATCCGGCCTGCTCCAGGTCCTGAGCGGTGGCAGTATTGATATTTACTCGCGCTGTGCCATCCGCGGCTATATTTCGTTCTCGGGCTACCGGCGTAAATAGCTCGGATAGCGGGAGGACACTTGCCTGGTATATGCTCGCGAACTGAGCGGCATTTGCCTGGGCGGTCGCATTTGATGCTCCCCCTTGACCCGCAGCGCCCCCACCAGCCGCACCCCCAGCCGCGCCACCTGCAGGTGCACCACCCCCCTGAGCACCGCCAGGGCGTGCTGGGCCACCCCCGCCACCCGGTCGTGAGAGGCCACCAGCTGGGCCGCCAGGCCGCGCCTGCCGGGTCATTGCACCTATTCCGTTGTTAGTACCTGGCATACCGTTCATGCCACCCGTGCTTTGGTACTGCGTGGGTTGCGCGGGGGCGCCCGCGGGGGTACCGTATAATATTGACGTTGTCATACCCTGCACCAGTAGTAGTTCCTGAACCGTATCGTACGGGGCGCCTTTAAGGGAATACGGCGCCATTAAACCGTTATAATACTGACTCTCCGACGCCGCAGAGGTTCCGCCATTGTTTGCTCCTGAGGCGCCGCCAGCACCTGCCGCTACCCCACCGGCTCCGGATCCAGATGTTCCACCGGTAGATGATTGCGGCGTACGCCAGTCGACTATTGCTTGTGCTAGCGTGGGGTTGTCCTGGAAAACCGGCATCACCTGCAGTGTTGCGGCAGAGACCGTATTAAGGTCGATCATCGACCCCGTACTCTCTACCTCGACCTTTACCCAGCAGTCCCCTTCCTTCCACCAACCACTGCTATCGGCCTGTTGATCCGGTGGAACAATGCCATACGTAGCGCCACCATTACTTGTCTGGTTCAACGCCGCCAAGGCGTAGTTCGCCGCTCCTTGCGCTGCGTAATACCGCTCGGTATCCCGTGTATAATTGCCAGCCGTCTCTAGCGAGCTGTGAACATTGGTGCCTATAGCGACCGCTAGTGCCGTAAGTGCCAGCACAACGAGTAAAACGGGTATCAATGCCTGACCGCGTCGTGTCATCATTGACCTCCGGCCCCCGTTGAGCCGGCCGTGGACGATCCTGAAGTACTCGTTTGAGCCGGCGGAGGCGTATTGGGTTGTACAGGCTGGGGGCATGTAATGCTGAAGGTCGATGTATACGTTCGTGTACCGCCTTCTGGAAGTTCCATGGTTAACGCTACTCGAACAAACGGTGGTAGTTGGTTATCACCTGTCGAAGACGCTGCAGACGCCGAAGAACTGTTAGTCGAGCTGCTGGACCCGCCAGCGCCCGAAGCGCTATTTGCCTGCGCTTGTTGCTGCAAATACTGCGCGTATTGTGGCTGCTCGAAATCCCATTCCTGACGCCACGTCTGTTGGTTGGGATCATAAAACTCAAACTCAATCTGTTTCACATGGTGCGCTATGGCCACGTTGTTCTGCATAATTCCGGCCGGGATGCCCGCATTGGACTGTTGGCTATTTTCGCTAGCGGCCTGTTGCAGCGTTTGAAGGCTGGGCACGGCCACCGCTGATCGCCTCAACGCGCCTTGCGGATCAAGGGTGTACCTTACGAGAGCAGCGTCCCACGACGGTTGCACATTCTGGTCTTGGGTCGTTGCTGCGTTTACACCACTCGCAAACTGTCCAGTACCCGGCCCCGACGTCCCTTGCCCTAACGCAGGATCCACGTTAGGATCGGTGTTGGGTATCCGTGCATCCATAGTCTCCAGCGTGATCAATCCTGGGTCATAGCTCTGATTCTGCTCAGCTTGCGGTGACGTACCTGCGATGAACAGGCTGTTAGGATCGTTAGGCGAGGCGTACGCAGCGGCAAAATCCCGTGAGAGGAACCGAAATACGCTTCTCACGTCGGCATCCTGTCGCCGGTAGGCTGCTATGCGGACCTGTGCAGAGAGAGCTGTACTTAGCGCGAGGGACAGCGCGGCAGTAAGGATTCCAAAGATAACCAGAGCAACAAGCGCCTCAATAAGAGTGAAACCGCGCCCACCACGTCGCCTAGAGGCCATTGAAGCCTCCGGAAGTTGAACTGGATGGGGAACTTTGGTTCGTGGAGTTAAGCGTACCCTGATCGACGTTTTGCATGTAGGTGGTAATTGCCGTCTGATGCTGATCGTTGCCACTGCCCCATGTCACGGTAACGGTAACTTCAAACAGGTTGGTGTATTGGGTAGAGATACTGTTCTCGCTCCAGTGGTAATCCGGCTCATCTGGTGCAAACGTACCCTGCTGTTGTACTGCGCTCAACTGTCCATTCAAGCCCTGAACAGCAAGATCCGCCAGCTTCTGCCGCGCCAGCATGCTAGCGGTCTGAATTCTATGGGCCTCAGCCTCCGCATTGGTTGCCGCTGAAATGGCTCCAAGTGAAGCAGTGACGCCAATGGCGAGGAGAACGGTTGCCACTAACATCTCGATGAGCGTAAACCCATAAGTTGATTTGCGTCTCATCACTGGCCCCCACCCCGACTGTCTTCCTGCTGATGTACCTGACTCGTAGCTGCGTCTATGTGGAGTAAAACCTCGTTACCGCTTACATCCATCATGGCAAGGTCACCACCGTCACACGTTCCATCGCCGTGAAATACAATCTGCTGACCGACACCTCCACCGCCGGCGGCGATTGGGCCAGCATTGGCCTGAAGACGAACTCTGGTTGTTTCGTGAATGAGAACCAAATGTTGCAACGGCTGCCCTGAATTAACGGAAGGAACTGCGCTCTGTTGAAACGCTTGCGGCTCATCAGCGCTAGGTATCGGCGGCGGACCCTCTGCGGTAAGCACACCTTGTTGGGAATTCACGCTTAATGTGACATCCTCATCCTGTGCCACAGCGGTAAGATGAGCCCAAGTTACGATGTTTTCAACCGCGGCTACATCGCTGTTAAACTTCTGCTTGGCGTATATCTTGCCGTAAGCAGGAACGAGAATACTGGCGGTAACTGCAATTATCACAATCACAACCATTATCTCAATCAGCGTGAAGCCGCGGTCTCTTTTCATCACTATTGGCCGGTTAGGTTCCAGCTCTGAATGTCGTCTGAAGTGTTAGGCTGCCCGTCCGGCCCGTCCGAGTAGATATCGTAATCTCGTCCATTCTGGCCAGGAACCGTGTATACATAGGGATGACCCCACGGATCGAGCGGTATCTTGGACAGGTCCTTTAGATAAGGCCCATTCCATTTACCTTTTGGATTAGGTGGATTGATCAATTCGTCGAGGCTGGTCGGGTCTTCACCGGTATCAAGCTTGTACTGATCGATTGCTGTCTCAAAGGACTTGATGTCCGAGATAGCAGCCGAGTTTTTGGCGTCTTTAATCCTGCTGATAACGTTGGGTACGACAACAGCAGCTAGAATGGCGATAATCACCACAACTACGAGGATTTCTATGAGGGTGAAGCCTCGCGCACCCGTCAGTTTGCGATTAGTACGGTACATCTGCAAAGTCTCCTTATTTAACGAGGTTATTCGCCTCAAAGATTGGAAGTAGGATTGATAACACTACAAAGCCAATAAAGCCACCCATCAGTAGCACGACCAGTGGCTCAACCAGACTAGTTAGGCGTCGCATGGTGTTGTCTACTTCAAAGTCCAACGTGTCGGCGGTTCTAATCAGCATGTTTGGCAGCCGGCCGGTCTCTTCGCCAACCGCAGTCATATGAAGCACCACCGGGAGAAACGCAGAAGTCTTCTCCATAGCCTCGTGCAGCATTTCGCCTTGCCTAACGCCATTGCGAACCTGCACCAACGCCTCAGATGAAATTGCGTTTCCTAACGCATCTGCAGAAATATCTAACGACTCAAGAATTGGTACGCCGCCTGCCAGCAATGTCCCTAATGTGCGCGCAAGTCGTGCCGCAACAATCTTCTGCGCAACCGTTCCAAACAACGGCATTGCCAGCTTTAAGCGATCAATTGAGTCGCGTCCTGCATCCGTATTCGCCCACGTTCTTAAGGAAAAGCCCCCAATTACCGCAACGGCCACTATACCTAGCCAGTACTGGCTTATGAAGCCGGATGCAGCCAGCAGTATCCGGGTAGGAATTGGCAGGGCGTTTCCCATATCGTGAAAAATCCCCGAGAGCTTGGGAACAACAAATGTTAGCAGGAACGTGATTGCGAGGGTGGCTACGCCCAACAACACAGCCGGGTAGGTTAAGGCGGCCATTATCTGGCTTCTCCGTACCTGCTCCTTTTCCATAAAGTCTGATAGACGTTCCATTACGTCAGAAAGCTGTCCGGAAACCTCACCCGCGCGGATCATATTAACGTAAAGTGACGGGAAGAGGCGTGGATACTTGCGCAATGCTTCAGAAAACGGCTGCCCAGCGCGGATGTCCGCCTGCATAGCCTGCATCATTACACGCATGCCATCGCTGTCCATCTGCTCCACTAGCACAGAGAATGCCCTGTCGATCGGCATACCTGCGTCAAGCATATCAGCCATTTCGCGTGTGAAAAGTAAAATCTGAATGCGCTTTATTTTCTGCCCTGCAGCTTGTCCAGCGGGGGCAGCGGTTTTCGCGGGCTTATCCTTGCCGCTTGCGGTTGATATCTGTGTGGGAAACAGGCCAAGTGCGCGTACCTTCACAGCAGCTTCAGCGGAGTCCTTTGCACTGATAGTTCCTGCCTGAGAGGTTCCTGCGGTGTCTCTAGCCTGGTAAGCAAAATCGGGCATGGGTATTGCGCGTCCTAAATTGAAAACTCTTCGCGCTGGCAAACGCGGAGTACTTCCTGAATAGTAGTTTCGCCTTGAATCGCCTTAAGACGACCGTCCTGCAACATTGTACGCATACTCTGAGTTTGCTGAGCATATTGCTTAACGACACCAGCTGGTTCGCGCCGAGTAATCATACTTCGTATCGCCTCGTCCACGGTAAGCATTTCGTATATACCACTTCGTCCGCGGAAACCTAGGCCCCTGCATTCCGGACACCCCTCACCGCGAGTTAGCATACCATTTGGTAGATCACTACGCTCAATACCCACTTCGCGCATCGCCTCCGGCTTTTCGACGTAAGGCGCCTTACAGCGTGAACAGATGAGGCGCACTAGGCGTTGAGCAACCACACCTATAAGCGACGAGGCAACTAGATACGGCTCGGCCCCCATATCTAGCAAGCGACTTACCGCGCCAGCAGCGTCATTGGTATGGAGAGTGGAGAACACGAGATGCCCCGTGAGCGCTGCCTGAATAGCAATTTCAGCCGTCTCATGATCTCGTATTTCGCCTACCATTACAACATCCGGATCCTGTCTAACAATTGATCGCAGTCCATTGGCAAAGGTGAGCCCGATTTGTGGTTGCACCTGAATTTGGTTGACCCCGTTCAATTGGTACTCTACAGGGTCCTCAACGGTAATGATCTTCTTCTGCACACTATAGATTTCACTTAATGCCGCGTACAGGGTGGTTGTTTTACCAGAGCCAGTGGGACCGGTGACCAGAATTATTCCGTGCGGCTCTTCTATTAATCGGCGGAACTGGTGGAACATGTCGCGAGGCATTCCCAGTTCGGTAAGACCAAGCATTGCCGTTTGCTTGTCGAGAATACGCATGACTACGCCTTCGCCGTAAATCGTGGGTACGGTCGATACGCGCAAATCAATCTGACGACCGGCCGCCCGTATTTTCATGCGGCCGTCCTGGGGCAAACGGCGTTCCGCAATGTTCAAGTCAGACAGAATTTTAATGCGGCTCACTAGCGCAGGATGATACCGTCGCGGCGGGGCGTTCACCTCGTGCAATACGCCATCTACTCGGTATCTAACTCGCAACTCCCGCTCAAACGGCTCAATATGAATGTCCGAGGCACGGTCCTGAATTGCTTGATTGATGATCAAGTTCACCATCTGGATGACTAATTCTTCCCGAGCCATCTTCTGCAGATCCGCCACGTCGAGGCTATCCTCGTCCTCGACGGCCCGTTCCGCTTCCTGCACATCCTGTATGATTCGGGACATGTATGATTGCTCACACACGCGGCGGATGTCGGCGGCGGCGGCGAGAACCGGTCGAACGTCTAGGCCTGTCAGGAGCCTTAGGTCATCAGCTGCAAGAATATCGAGGGGATCTGCCATTGCAACCGTGAGAATATTGTCAGATTGCGACAACGGCACAAGGTGGTGACGCATGGCAAATTCGGAGGGAACTATGGCAAGGGCGGCCTCATTAGGGGGCGTAGCGTTCAGATCTACAAGATCACATTCAAGTTGCCGCGCCAATGTTTGAAGTAAATTCGTCTCGGAGATAAAGCGCAGGGCTACCAGAATCTCACCTATACGACGACCGTCGCGGGCTCGCTGCTGCTCTGCAAGTGCGATGTCCAACTGGTCCTGGGTAACAGCACCTTCTTCAATAAGCATTGCCCCAATAGGCATCCTGCGGAGTTTCAACATCTTTAGCTTGCCTCGCTGTAAAGCAGTAATGCGCGAACCCAATAAGACGCAATCGCCGTGACGACCACGAATGGTAGACGGAAAATAGCGACTGGAGTTTCACCTTTATTTGGGCTAAACGACTGGCCCCGGATCGGACCGAGGGGTTGTGCGACAGCATATGAGATTTTAACACGTAGACAGAAATCATATGCACTTAATTTTACGTACTATAAGTCCACCATCAGATTAGATTTCTTAATACGGGTTGAAATATGCTGAGTAGTTCTGCTACAGTACCGAAAATATCCCTATGGGGGTCAACAACCCCGAAATCACAACTTAGAGAGTTCGCCCATGCAATCACCCACACAGGTGCCTACGTCATCTGCGCCCACGCTTTCGTACCGAGACATGCCTATACAGGAGGCTATGGACCGTTTGGAGGCAGTGGCAGACGGCCTAACGTCTCAAGAGGCCGTTTCACGACTGGCAAAATACGGTCGTAATGAACTTGCGGCCCCGCCAAAGAACCCTTTTTTAGATTTTGTGAAAAGGTACTGGGGACCGATGCCGTGGCTGTTAGAGCTCGCGATGGTACTCTCATTTATACTAAACCGGCCAGCTGAAGGGATTATCATCCTCTTTTTGCTGACAATGAATGCGATCATAGGGTTTTGGCATTCCCAGGGATCTCAAAAAGCAGTTGCGCTGCTCAAGCAGCGCCTTGCACTGCAGGCTAGGGTGTTGCGCGACGGTGCCTGGCAGACAATAGAAGTGGCTCTGCTTGTACCGGGTGACATTATCACCGTTCGCCTTGGAGATATCATCCCCTCAGATGCAAAAATAATTAGCGGCGATGTATCGATAGATGAGTCGGCACTCACGGGTGAGTCCCTACCTACGGATAAGGGCGCAGGGGCAGTCATCTACTCTGGTTCTGTAATTCGGCAAGGGGAAGCGCGGTGTCTGGTGATAAACACGGGGTATACCACCTACTTTGGCCGCACTGCCGAATTAGTCAACGCGGCGAAGCCAAAATCCCACCAGGAAGCCATT
>DAIDKH010000080.1 GCA_027450145.1 Chthonomonadaceae bacterium
GACTTGCATTTCTTAGGCACGCCGCAAGCGTTCATCCTGAGCCAGGATCAAACTCTCCATCAATAAATTGATAGATTTAATATCCACCAGCGTCTCCACTAGCAGATATCGCAAACTAATTTGCTAACCTGGTCTCAATCTGTATTCTCATACAGATCTTGCTTATCTTTATATAAGTTGGCACGAAGTTATTGCACTACTTCTATAGTCTCTCAACCAATAAAGTAGCGCGAAATTGACGTTTAGTTAATTCGTCTCTCTACGCGACTCTCAAGGATCAGCTTCATCAAATCGTTCCAACTTTGGGAGCGATCCGACGCTTCAGAACTTTTTCACTACCTCGTCTCCGAAGCCCTCATAATGTACTCTGAGTCATCCCAATTGTCAAGATAACTTTAAGAGATTTATCGAAAATTTCTCTCTAAGGGGCTGAGCGCCATCGTTCACAGGTAAGATATCGCTATGCCACCAATCCGTCCTTAATGGATCATCATTGCAGTCCCCGCTAGTGGCAACCACCTGTATGTTACTAAAGCGCTTGGGTGAGCCGGATGTCATGATGCATAAACTCATCACCTGTATAGGGAGGAGCGATAATGGAGCTTATCACGCGTTACCGTGAGTGGTTCGCCTATGAGCGAGATTGTAATACAAAAATGCTTGCCATGCTCGAGTCCGTGCCCGATGCCAATCGTCAAGATGAAAGATTTGGTCTCGCCGTTGCGCTGGCCGATCATTTGGTGGCATGCCGGGAGAAGTGGCTGGATGTAATGCAGGGAGGCGACGGTGGCGAAACTCCCTGGCGAAACGAAAATACTGAGTTGGCTACTCTGCAATCCCGGTACACTGCAATGGAAGAAATGTGGGTAGTTTTTCTAAACTCTATGAATGATGATTCGCTGGGCTCTCAATTCAGGTTCTTTGAGTTTGATGGGGAACAGTTTTATCTTCGGATGGAGATCCAGATCGCCCAACTGCTGGGACACGCACAGTACCATCGAGGGCAAATCGCATTAATTGTCGATCAGCTAGGTGGTGAGGTAGTCGACACCGACTATGTGGATTGGTGGTGGTACAACATTCGTACTCCAACCAACCTGACGGGTTAGTACTCGGGCAGGTTGAGAGGAGCCCGTCTAGACCTTACTAACGCCGGTGAGACACTTTCACGCTGCCGAAATCTCAATGGCGAAGCATGCTACACTACATGGGCTTCGCCGTTTAAACGAAACCCGGGGTGTTGAACTTACGTCTTTTGAGGGACCATGGAAAATTTCACCGATACTGAAACTCCCCCGCCTCCCGTGGAGGCACCGCCTCCTGCAGCTGAATCAATAGTTGCTGCGGGAATTACCAAGCAATTTGGCAAGGTGATCGCCGTTGATCACGTTAATCTGCTCGTTCGCGAGGGTGAGTTCTTTGGGTTTCTGGGTCCCAATGGTGCAGGCAAATCCACGACAATTCGCATGCTTTGCGGTCTTCTTCGGCCCGACGCCGGGGGTGTACGCATAGCAGGATTTGAGGCAGCAACCCAGCTTACCGATATTAAGCGGGTAATTGGGGTCCTACCTGATGAACCCAACCTCTATGATCGACTAACGGGGCGCGAGTACGTCACTTTTGCAGGCCAGATGTATGGGCTAAGCAAGGAAGAGGCTGCCAAGCGAACTAAGGACCTACTTGATTTGATGCAGATGACGGAGGATCCTAAGAAGCTTATTGTCGACTATTCCCTGGGAACTCGCAAGAAAGTAGCGCTTGCAGCCGCTCTCATCCATAGACCGCGCGTCCTGTTCATGGACGAGCCCTTTAACGGGATTGACCCAATATCGGTTCGCTCACTGCGCGATGTCCTTCTTCAGCTCACTGCTCGAGGCGTCACTATCTTCATCTCCTCCCACGTCATGGAAGTGATTGAGAAACTCTGTACGCGGATTGCAGTCATTAATCGGGGCCAAATTGTAGGTGTTGGTACCGTCGAGCAGTTGCGCGCACAGAGTGAAAGCGGCATCAATTCCAGTCTCGAAGACGTGTTTATCAAATTGGTGCAAGGTGAAATCAAGAGTTCTGAATCGCTGGAGTGGCTCTAAAGTGGATCATCCTGCGATACCGGTGAAACTGATGGTCTGGTTGAAGCTGAAGCTTCAGCTTCGTGGCTTTAGCCGCAGCCCCGCGGCGATCATCAGTACCATTATGCTGATTATCGTATTCGGTCCTATGTCCATCGGCATGGCAGCCGGAATGTGGGTTGCACTCACTCACCTTAAGCCGGATTTCGGCTTGGTATTTCTAGAGGGGGTACTCTCTGTTGTATTTGTCATGTGGCAGATTGCTCCGCTTATAGGATTCGCATTAAGCGACACGTACGACGTTACACGTCTGTTTACTTACCCTCTTTCATACCAGCAAATCCTGGCAGGGGTTACACTCTCGACGCTGTTAGACGTTTCCACATTGTTTCTTGTACCCGCATTGTGCGTCATCTGGTGGAGCTTTAGCAGATCTGTGATGTTGGCACTGGTTGCTGCGGCGGCGCTCTTGATCCTCGTCGTCACCATGCTGCTGCTCAGCCAAACTCTCGTATTGTTCAGCGCAGGCGCACTACGCAGTAGACGTTATCGCGACCTGGCAACTCTTCTGGTGCTACTTATTAGTGCGAGTTTCTACATCCTCATGCACACGCTGAGCGACTTCCTCGTCACCGGCATCACGCATTTTGACTGGAATACCATAGCGCATTCAGCTGTATGGGGGGTGATCGACCTGCTCCCACCAGGTGCGGCTGTTCAGGCTATCGGCAGCGCCGAACGCGGCAATTTACTCATGGCAGCTATCTGGCTGGGCTTACTGTGCGTCTATTTTGCGGTAATCCTGCGGGGTGCAGCCTGGCTAATTGACGAAGTGTACCACGGAGGCGAGGTAGGACTTCAGGCGGCCCCGGCGACTGCAACTCCATGCACCACGGTTACCACAGCGCGTGAAAGCGCTTTTATGGCTGCGCTATACCGCAGACTCCCCGTGGCAACAGCTGCTATGATGCAGAAGGACCTGCGTTACTTCTACCGCAACCCTTACCACCGGCTCATTCTCGCCAACATGGCTTATATTGCGGTCGTCATGCTCTTTGCAATTCACTCGTTCCACGGGCAGTCTGCCTCTGACTTCGCCGGTGGTTTCACTCTATCGATGTCGTTCACCATGCTGCTCACACAAACGACGCTGATCAATAATCAGCTCGGAATGGAAGCCATGGTTACGCTCCTCCTTACCCCTGCCCGGCGGGTACATGTTTTACTTGGCAAAAACTTGGCTATCGCCGTGGTATTCGCTCCCATTGGCATGGTTTTACTTGCGGGGGTATGTATCTTTACAAAGGACTACGACCTTGTATTGCCCATGATGCTCTGGCAATGCCTGGGCCTTATCACTCTGCTGGCAGTAGGCAACTTCATTAGCATATTGTCACCGTACACCGTGGTTCTTCGTGGTATGCGTGTAAGTGGGGCCGGCAATCGAGGGTTTTTACAGTTTATGATTGCCATACTCTCGCTCGCCATCTCCACTTTGTTGCTTGCACCGGTTGGCCTCATGCTGATGTTACCAGTTTTCATGCACCTCGATAAATGGGTAATTCCGGGCTCGCTGGGCTCAGCTATCTACGCCGTCGTACTCTATTTGCTCTCCATCAAATACGCTGGTAAGCTATTCCAGGAACGTGAACAAGACATTCTTGCAAAGATGACCCGGCAGAAAGAGTGACAGCGAACAACTAGATCCAATGGTAAACTCCAGCATGATATGGTGTACAGTGCCGCAATGTAAATGGGTGTAAGACGAACTGAGTCTAAGCTGCAGGAAGCATAGATACCTCACTTGCTCCTTGTTGCTAGACTAAAACCCCAAAGATGCTCAAAGCACCCTTGCTGTTCGTTTCTATGGGTCTGGTCATTGCAGCACTTTGCACTACCGCATATGCGCAGGGTACATAACCGTTGCGACAACCATCTGTGCGTGGCACGGCAACCGTTTTTGTGCGGCCGCATAGTGCCACCACTACAGTTGGTTACGTTAATGCTTCAGTCGATGCCGCGAAGGCTGCAAGCAAAAATGCACTCGTTTCTCAGCAGATAAAGAGCGCCGCCATTAATGCCCGAATTCTCAATGCAGTATTCAAACTTTAAACTACGCCCTACAACCCCAATATATTGACTGCACTACGTATGGGCCGAATATCACTGGCTATTCCGCTAGCAACACCATGAACCTGGTGGTTCGTAAGATTAGTAGTCTCGCAAGTGTCATCGCAAGGGCGCAAGGGGCGCGCGCAAGCGAATTTCTAACTTGCAGTTCACCTAGGCACACCAATCGACCCTGCAAGATCAAGCTCACGTTGCTGCCCTGGCCGTTGCCTACCACAGTGCCACACTAGACGCAGATGCCTGCGATAAGAAGATCGACGGTACATTACAGATTTCAAATTTCCAGGAATCCCAGACCTTTCCTGGTGGATTTGCTCAAGGAATGGGTGGGGCTATGAGAGGCATGATTAGCGGTGCGAAAAACCCTGCAATTCAGGCGGCAAAATCGACATCGATTACCCGGTCACGGTCACTTACCGCATAGTGCCTTTGACATTTGAAGCGACCCGGTTAGCAACGTCGCACCGACGGTGCGCACCTAAAGCGAGGTCGCAGAGAACACAGTAACTAGCCCGGTAGGTATGCACTTACCTATGCAGCAGCAGCACCAAAAGCGCAAACGGTGCGGTTGCGATTAAACTGTCCAGGCGATCCAGAGCGCCGCCGTGCCCGGGTAGTACGCTGCCAAAATCTTTTACACCGAGTTCGCGTTTGAGTGCAGACTCCCACAGATCGCCGGCAGGACCGAGCACGCCCGCCATAAATCCTAGAATGGTACCGGTACCTGGTCGCTGCAGAAGGCTCGCGCCTGCCGCAGCGCCAACTAGCAGGGAAGTTGCCAGCCCACCGAGCGCGCCTTCCACAGTCTTTGCGGGCGACAGCCTGGGCGCAAGCGGAATTTTGCCGAGTGCTCTGCCTGCGAAATATGCGCCGGTATCCGCAGCCCAGATACTAAACACGACAGTTAGCAGATACCGAGCTCCCTCGCCGTGATAGCCTATACGGTGTAGAAGGATGAGACTGGTGAACGGTAAACCTATGTAGAGCGCGCCCATGGCACCCCACCGATTGCGAAGCCCGCCTAATGCAGCGCCCCCGTAGGCAGCCCTGGCCAATAGTGCAAGGCACAGCACAACCGGTGCACCTGCCAACACCGCGTCCAGCAGCTGAGGACTTGTCTCTGTTCGTTCCGCGAATGCGAGTACTGATGGGTAGCAACTACCCACGAACAGGATGATGCTATTGGCCGCTGTGGCCCAAACAGGTAGGACAACGTGTTTTCGATAGGCACTAAACCATTCGTAGGCGCATGCCAATGCAAGGAGCTGAACTGCTCCCACCCACACCAGGTCGCGAGATAGGCAGAGTGCGACGAAAATTACGCCGGCAGTAAGCCCGGTTATAATGCGATTTCTCATCGTTGCCTCTCGAGCTCTCTGGCAGCGATTTCGTTAGCAGCCCGTTCCGGCTTAAGCCGAGTAAGCAGCAGCATTGCCGCAAAAACACCGACACAACATACGACAAAAATGTACCGAAATCCACCCATGTTGGTCAGCACTCCAGTCACGGTTACGGTAAGTGGCTGCGTAATGGAGGCCGCTGCCGTCTGCAATCCGGTGTAGATTCCAATCTCCTCAGCCGGCACCAAAATAGTAAGCAGCGGGTATGCAGATGCGCTGAGTGCTGCATTTCCAAATCCTGCAAGGATCATTGCGCCCACAATTTGAGGGAGCGTAGAAACGAACGTTCCTGCCACCGCGGCCATTAGCACGAGGGCAAGTCCGCCCTGTAGCATACGACCCGCTCCAATCTTATCTGTGTACCGACCGCATGGTAGAATGGCGATGGCCGTACTTACCATGAGAACCAGGAGCATGTCCTCTGCTTGCTGCTTGGGCACGTGAGCTACTGCCCTCACATAGAGAGTGAGAAAGGGCAGTACCGCACCAATACCAAGGCCATAGAAGAAGTAAATAATAAGGGCGAGGCGTGCCTGCTTCAGTGTGGAAAGTCCGTGGAGTGCCTCTTTGATCTGCTGTGTGGACCGTTTTGAGTATTGCACTTCGCCCTGTAAAGGCATTTCGCGAACCTTCCAGCACGTCACCAGAGTGGCCGCCAGCATTACCACGGCAGTTATCTCGATCTTGACCACCGTGCGCACGGGAACTAAAAGTACGGCCGCCTGCCCCAATACTCCTATCAGCGTCCAGAGCCCGGTTACCCTGCCTCGGTGATCGGGCGGAGTAATATCTGGCATGAGCGCCTGGTAAGGATCGTTCGCAATGTTGAACGTGATCGTGAAGAGAAATATTGCGGCGACCACTGCACTAAGCCTAACGCCTTCAGGTAGCTGCGCAACAACTGGGGTAAGCAGCAGAAAAAGCGCGGACAACGGAATAAACAGCAACATGAACGGTCGGCGTCTGCCCAGACGAGCTTGTCACCTGTCGCTCATTGCACCAACAACGGGCTGCACAAACACCCCTTCAACCGAGTGCGAGCTGGACATCAACCCGATGATTACGGCATTCTTGGTAAAGCGCGACATAAACAGGCTGATAACGCCGTTGTTAAGCCCGTAGAAAAGTCCAAACCCAAAGTTTGCAACGCTGTACCACAGTGTCTGCTGAAGGTTAAATCTTGCTGGCGCCGGCTGCTCGGTCGCAGACTGCTGTTCATTTAAGGTCACAATAGTTCCCCGTTGGCAGCTCCAGCCGTCTCACACCACTTCAAGTCGCGCAGGTCGTCTATATCGAATGCCAGAGAGGGATCCACGCCTATCAGTGCTTCGGCGGTGCAACCAAAGGTGCGCTTCACAACCTCCGATATATCCTGGACAGACAGATTTCCTCGCAACAACCGGTAGGCATGGCCTAATCCTACCATCCTGGCGGTTTTCCATTGACTTTTGCGTGATTGAAATAGCTTGCGGAGCACAGTTCGCTGTTGCCTTACGACCATCGGGTTAACAACGTAAAGACCGGTTAATGCAAAACTTCCCTCAGCAAGACGCACAAACGAGGCGGGAGCACCTGCATACCGTGTCACAAAGTCATGGCGGTGAACAAGTGGTACAACAATATCCGGCCCCGTGGGTATAGATGCAACGAATGACTTGATGGTCTCGGGCTTGACGTAGGGAAGATCGGCGGCCATTATCGCCACCGGGCGTTCACATTGGCCATTCTCATTCAGCCAATCCAGCCCAGCCAGCATGTTCTCCGCACCACCTCCGGCAGGTTGCAGTGCAACAGTTGCACCTGCTTCCAAGGCGCACGCCTGCAGCTCGGTTGGCCCCACGACAACAATACGGTCCACCAGCCCACTACCGCGCAATGACGAGACAGCGCGATGAATGAGTTGGCTTCCATTTACAACCAGGAGGGCTTTCAGGATAGGCTCCTGACCTCGCTGCTTCATGGCGCCCGCTGCGGGAAGGACAGCGTCTACCAAGTTCTACTCCTTTAATGCGGTGTGAGCGGCAACTGTCCGGAAAAACTGAGGAACGAGAGGATTTTACCATTCACTGTAGACAAAAACATGGCGGTCGGCAAATGCCGACCGCAGTGCTCAATCACGAGGCGCAAGGGGCATTTCCTGCTCATCGAGCGCTTTAACAATGCGGTCCGGAGGATCGGATCGCTCCCGAAAGCGCTTCCCTGGTGAGGAAAAACCAATTCCAACAGCTCGATTTTAACACACCGGTCCTCCATTGTCAAGAACTTTTTTAAGGTCACCGGCTCACCCGCAGCATGAACTGCGCTAACGCGAATTCAGCGTTGCCGCGCCCAGAGCGTGCACCAACTAAAACCGGGTAACAATGGCGCAACACGAGCAGGCGCTGGGAACAGCGTCGTCTTCGTTGCTGTGAACTGATCACCGTCAACTGGCAGTTTGCAAACAGAAAAACTGGCAGGAGCGGTAGCACCTGCCAGTTCCGACGCACAATCTAGTAGCTGCCCTAACAGATTGACCTCTATTTATTGGCAGGAACCCTCCATACGTCCACGCAATCTATATGGAGCGGTGCGCCACCTAACCACATTACTCGGGTCTCGATTGCAGAACCGTCGGTTACGAATCGCAAAGGTACGTATGCGTACCTGCCGATTGGTAACTCAGTGCACTGCAACGTTCGTTTGGCGAGTTCTGTAGCACCAGCGTTGGTACTTACATCGAGCAGGGCGAGTGCCCCGGTACCTTTACCTGTGCGTTCTATTCTAAACATGGCGACGTAGCTTCCAGGCTGAAGACCAGCATAGGGGCCATACAGCACATAGGCGCTATCGGGTGAGGAGCCCGTGGGCAACGGAGCCGTAGCCCATGCCTCGCCACTGCTTGCAAGCGGATCTGCAATGGCACTGCCCGTGCGATGCCCCATGTCAACTGCAATATACCTATGGGTAAACTGCAGGTTACCCGAGGGCAGTGCTGCCGGGCCTCCAAGAATAGAGTGTGGGTCCACAATGGAGACTGGTAATACAACTTCTCTATGCACGTCTTGTCCGGTAATGTCCAGCTTGATGGCGGCCCCGCTCGCCATACCGTAGGCTGCCCCGGCAACGGGAATACCTGGCTGCAAGTTGACGTCTTGCAAGGTGGAATGCGTCACGTGCAGGCCGGTCACCGCGACCCTCACAGCGATGGGAGCGTCTGTTGTGTCCTGCAGTGTATAGTGAAGTGCTGTAGTCCTACCGGGCAGTGCAGCGATATGCCCAGGACGGATAACTGCGACTTTCTCCTCAGCGAGGTATCGCCTGTACAACGCCGTAAGTTGATCTGGTCGTACGCCCACATAATCTGGCCCAAGCTTATGCAGAACGCCCTTAAGTATCGACAGACGAGTGAACCAGTTGTACCCAAATAGCTGAAGAAACGCCGGGCGTACACCGTGAACAACCCGCTTGATCTGGGCTGTCAGGTTGTCGATCGCCTGTTGGGGTGTCCAATCTGGACTCCATGAGCCCACGGCATGAAATACCGGTACATTGCGCTCTGTTACTGTGGTGAGATCGTTATAGCTAGTGAGGCGCTGGCCGTAATCTGGGAAAATCGCCTTAAGCCCCGGAATATCGCGAGCATAGCTAGCAAACAACTCCGGGCTAGTGATATTCATAAGCCACGCTTCGTTGAGGTCCATGTACTTGTACCCCAGCGCGGTCTGATGAAGAAAGTCGCTGAAGACCTTGGTTTTGGCGGCCTTGTCGAATCGCACGCCATAAGAGTCTGGATATGTATAGCCGATGCCAGATACTGCGCCAACAAACTCATCGTCCGCAGTTGCGTGGGAGTAGTAGTAATCGGCAATATCTGGGATGAGCAGCGCCGCTGAGGGCGATATCGACCAGCCAATTGGCACCGAGCCGCGTAGTGGATTTTGCCAAAATTGGGGAAAGTTACCCACTGTCAGTACCGGCAGGTTATCCCCATCTGACATGATCCACGTTACATAGACGCGCTTCTTGAGCGGCGGTGGTGCAACTGTCGGTTGATGGAATGGAGGCAGTTCTATACCGGAATGAACACTAAGGTTGCTGCAATTCGTGCTGCCGACCAGGTATTTGCCAAACTGTGCGAACAGTGTAACCCCTGGCCCCTCCCCGATTCCAACGCCAACCCCGTCGTATGGATAGCTCATAACCGGAATGTTAGCTGGCATTTTTGCCAGCAGGCGCTCCATCAGATGCAGCTCACGAGTTGGGTTGTACGTTGGTTCTGTTCCGTCCTGTGTTCCTGATATCCAGAATGTAAATACTCTGTTCTCTACCAAATAGTCCCGCAGGAAAAGTTGGTCTGCATTTGAACAGGCTATAACGCGGTGGGAAAGGTGCGGCCACAGGTTGGTAAACTCCCACTCGTAGGCATCCGCCGCGGTCTGCCATTTGCCTCGTAGATCCCGAAGCACCGCAAGGTGCAATTTGTCCGCAAGCAGCGGCCCCATTGCAAGGCCGTCATCTACACCGGCCAGGGCGGTTGCAACGTTAACGGAGGCCGGCACCAGTGGATCGAAGACTATGGCGCCTTTGAATGACGACTTGTACTTGTTAAGAAGCTGCTGTGGTTGAGTATACGCCGTCCAACCTTTAATCCAACCCTTCTGCTTCATCCATTGCAGCCACTGTACATCAGTGGGATTCTCAATGAGGTAGATTCGTGGCTGTTCGCGATTAACTAGTCCCTCTAGGCAGTCCATAGCCAGCTGCCAATCGGAGGAGTAGCCCCGCATATCAATCACATCCAGGTTTTGCGCTGGAGTTTTGGACCTAGGGAAGATGTCGGTGTAGCTATTGTGTACACTTACGGGCACCACATTAGAGGGCTTACCAGATTCCGTTGGGGTAGGCAGCTGAGCTGCCATGAGATTGCCTTTAAGGTTCGTTATTCGATAGAGAGACACGTGATCTGCGCGCAGCTCGCAGTCACCGCCCCAGTTCACGCGCGTTTCTATCTCTGTACCAGGCGCATGGAAGGCTACCGGAACATCTACGTATCGGTTCTGAGGAAGTTGCGATGCAAGCAACTGCTGACGATTGATGACCGTTTGGCCGTTGTCCGTCGCAACATCCACATTTCCTACCACAAACGAGTCGGTTGGCCCCACGCGTTTGAGCCGGAAAAACGCTACATAGTCACCCATCGGTATAGAGGCATATGGGCCGTAAACCATTGCGGTGTTGGGCCTGCTTCCCTCACCGACCTGCCATGCTCTGCCACCCATTGCATCAGAATCGGCAACCGCTTCGCCAGTTTCATGTTGAAGCGGCCCTCCAACGGCCGGCCATTGGTCAACTGCATGGTAATCAGCTTTGGGCACGAACGTCGCAATTGCAAGATGGTTTGCAATGGTTACGGGGAGCGATGAGTTTTGGCTGCCTGCCGCGGGTAATGTGAGGCCCAAGGTGGAAACGGCAGCAACTAGGGCGAGACTAACCTTCACGGGTCACCTCCTCATTGAGAGATTCCGGACGACAATTGAGCTATGGTTGCAAAATCGGCTTTCAGGTGCTGATACAACGACCGATAGACCTGATAGTATTTAGAGTAAGCCACATGGTTTACGGTGCACGTTTCAGTCTCTTCTACTACCCGAATGGTTTGCGAGCATGCCTCCTCAACGGATGGATATATACCAGCTCCCACACCAGCAAGCAGTGCGACGCCAAGCGCAGGACCTTCGTCCACATTGATAACACAATGGTTTGTTCCAATTACGTCTGCAAGAATTTGACGCCATACCTTGCTTCTAGCCCCACCACCACTGGCACGCACCTGTCCTACGGGTACTCCCATTTCCTTAAATATCTCGAACGAGTCACGAAGGCCGTACGCAACACCCTCCAGCACAGCCCGGGCTGCGTGCGTACGGTCAGTTCTACGCGTGATGCCAAACAAGACACCACGCGCATCGGGATCCGGATACGGTGTTCTCTCCCCGGTTAGGTAGGGGAGTAGGATCGTTCCCTCACAACCAACAGGCGCATTGGCGGCTTCCGCACAAATCAGGTCATAGGGATCTCGATGAAGGAGTGGGGCAATCGCCTTCTCGTTGCTACAGAAGGTATCGCGGTACCATTGCAATGATCCGCCGGCAGATAGCATAACGCCCATTAGATGCCAGGCACCCGGTACCGCATGGCAAAACGTATGTACGCGCATCTGAGGATCCACCACAGGGAATGCGCTGTGCGCAAATACGACACCGCTGGTGCCGATTGTGTTGGATACCACACCTGGCTGCACAATACCGTTACCTACTGCACCTGCAGCTTGATCCCCACCACCTCCTACAACGGGGGTACCAGGCAACAGACCTGTTAGTCCAGCGGCCTGCGTTGTTACCCGGCCGCTTATTTCTGGGGACTCAAAGCAGGCAGGCATCCACGACACCGGAATGGAAATTGCACCCAGCATTTCTGTCGACCACCGGCGATTGCGCACGTCGAACAGGGCCGTACCTGATGCATCAGATACCTCTGTGGCATATTCGCCTGTGAGGCAAAATCGCACATAATCCTTGGGTAGGAGCACCTTGTTGATGCGTGCATACGCCTCTGGTTCGTTGTCACGCACCCATATTATCTTTCCCGCTGTGAAGCCTGTTAGTACCGGATTAGAAATAAGATCCATTACACGCTGCGCACCTACCGTTTGGGTGATCCACGCACACTGAGATGCTGTCCGTTGATCGTTCCACAAAAGGGCGCGTCGAATGGGCTTTCCTGCCTCGTCAAGAAAGACAGAACCATGCATCTGCCCACTTAGCCCCACGCCCACAATTTGGCGCACATCCACACCGCTTTTCGCGATGACTTCCTTCACCGTCGATGCGGAAGCCCGCCACCAATCATCAGGATCCTGTTCGCTCCATTGTGGTTGAGGCGTATACAGTGGATATTCGGCGACGGCCCTAGCCAAAACATTGCCAACTTCATCTATCAGGATGGTTTTGGTACCACTCGTTCCGATATCGATTCCTACCAAGTATCTCTGTTGCGGCATCAAACTGCTCCCAGCATTTAATTGTTTTTTCGGTAACCGACATTTACGTTACAGAATTCTATAATAATTCGTTAATTACCTTCCCAACATACTGGTGACTACCGTGGAATGAAAGCGCCGATCGCCCATGCCAATTCTAAAACGTTAAGACAGACGAAGGACCGTCGTTACTATAATAACGACGGTCCTTATAAACACCAGATTATATGTGGGCTCTACTTGTCGAGCATCTTCTGCAGCAGAGCTACATCAACTTTAACACCCGGCCCCATCGAAGAGGAGACGGTAGTGTTCAGTAGATATTTGCCTTTACTGGCACTGGGTTTTGCTTTAACCAGAGCGCTCACCAACGCGGTTAGGTTGGCAAGCAAGTTCTCTGCGGGGTAGCTGACTTTACCGATGGGCGCGTGGATGATACCAGCTTTATCGACACGGTATTCAACACGCGTAGCGTTCTTGATTTCGGTCACGACTGCAGCGGCATTGGGTGAAACAGTACCAGCTTTGGGGTTTGGCATCTTCGTACGCAGAATTTGACCAACACGTCCGACGATAGGCATCATGTCAGGCGTGGCTATGATAGTGTCACAAGCCGCCCCGCCCTCTTTCTGGATCCGTTCAATGAGGTCTTCAGCACCGACCACATCCGCACCAGCGGCGAGCGCCGCGTCAGCCTGAGCTCCACGAGCGAACACCCAGACAACACTAGACTTACCGGTACCAAATGGCAAACTAGTTGTACCTCTCACCATCTGGTCGCCATGACGGGGATCAACTCCCAACTTTACCGCGACATCAACAGTCTCATCGAACTTTGCCGTGGCCAGCTTCTTCACCAGCTCAACAGCCTCCGACGGCTCAACGATTGCCTCGCGATCGTAGGTCTTCTCGAGAGCAAGAAATCGCTTGCTGTGCCGGGCTCGATGAACCTTGGCTTTACGGCGTGCGGCTGTGGATAAGCCTTGCTTAGCCGGTGAGCCATCTACTGGCGTTTCAACAACTGTATCAGACATCTATATCTCCTGTGGTCAATAGCGGTGCATTTGCACCTGCCACGAAATAATTACCTGGCGGAGCCCGTTATCTCTGTTCTTCGTGTCCCGTGCGAGCATTATGCGGTATTAGCGATTTGCCATCCGCATTGGTGAGCGAGGCGCGCTTTCCCACCTGGCTCCACACTGATGAGATTACCATAAGACCCCAAAGGCCTAGCCCGTAGGCCAGACCAACACACATTTGGGAGGTCGGAGTCGACTTGCCACCAGACGTAGCGATTACACTGGTTACTATGAGGCCAAGTGAGGATGCCGCGATAGCGATCCAGACAGATTGACCATAGAACCGAGCTTTGCGCTGATCCCTTTGAGCCGCGGCTACGTGGTAAGCTATGCCTGCGTCAAGCTTTGCAACTTTTTCGCGCAGCACAAGCCAAGCCATTCCAAGCGAGCTCAAAAGAACGATTGTATAAACCATTGGTGATGTGGCCACGATATCTCCTCCCAGCCCGTCACACGACATCAATTCCCATTGAGCGCGCCGTACCCGCAATGATCAACATAGCTGCTTCAATGTTATTTGCATTCAGGTCAGGCATCTTTGTTTCAGCAATCTGCCTGAGTTGCTCCCGGGTAACCTTACCAACCTTATCCGTGTGCGGTCGGCTAGACCCCTTAGACAAACCAGCAGCCTTCTTCAAGAGCTCACCAGCTGGTGGTGTCTTCGTTATAAACGTAAATGAGCGATCTTCAAATATGGTAATTTCAACAGGGATAACTGTACCGATTTGCGAGGCAGTCTTCTCGTTGTACCCCTTGATGAATTCCATCATGTTTATACCGTAAGGTCCTAAAGTAGAACCGACCGGGGGCGCGGGTGTTGCCTTGCCTGCCGGAAGCTGCAACTTCACAACCGCGGTTATCTTCTTTGCCATCCTACTCCTCATTCAGGGCCATGCGGTAGCAGTTATTACACTGTACGCATGGTGCGACCGATTAGATTACTTTTTCCACCTGGCCAAAGTCGAGTTCTACGGGTGTATCGCGCCCAAATATGGAGATAAGCACTTTCAGCTTCTCCTTTTCGGCATTTACGCCCTCAATCTTGCCAGTAAATTCTGTAAATGGTCCGGAAACCACGCGTACAACTTCGCCTTTGTCGAACTTAGCAACAGGCGCGGCGGCTTTGCCTTCTACGGCTTCAATAATATCACGGATTTCATGTTCTTGCAGGGGCACCGGTCTACCACCGGAGGGTATGAAGCCCGTAACGCCCGTGGTAGATTTCACAAGGAACCAGGTGTTTTCGTCAAGAATCATCTCGATCAAGACGTAGCCGGGATACAGCTTGGTATTAACTTCCGTCTTTTTGCCATTGCGCACCTTGAGTTCCGGCTTTGTAGGCACCAATATCCTATAAACCTTCTCGCGCAGGTTCATAGTTTCTGCACGCCTTAGGATGTTGGTGGCAACTTTATTTTCATGCCCGGAGAAGGTATGAATAGCATACCAGTGTCGTTGCATTTGCTCCCATCGCCTTTCAGGCCCAGCTAATCTGTTTACCCACCTTAAATGCGGGCGATCCAGTTAAAAACGACTTCCAATACCGAATTGAGTACGGCCATGTACACGCCTAGAACTACTATGATGCCAATTACCACACTGCTCAATCGCTGAACCTCATGAGGCGTGGGCCACGTGGTCTTCTCAAGCTCCGACCAAACACCGCGAAGAAAGCTTTCGCTTTTTCGAGCAATATCGTCGCCAGAAGTCGGTGCCGGTTTTAGCGTCTTTTCAACCGCCATGATTGTTTCCCTCGCTGCTCGGCCATCCTGGATCGTGCCGAAATCACCAGTTTCGATGTGGGCCTGGTGACCCATTCACTGCAAAACTAAGCAGGGGCAGAGAGGCTCGAACTCCCGACCTGCGGTTTTGGAGACCGCTGCTCTACCAACTGAGCTATACCCCTATGATTTGGTGCCATCACGCGCACCTTACAGAACTACTTGGCTTCTCGATGCATCGTGTGCTTGCGGCAGGTTGGCCTAGCGCAGTATTTCTTCAACTCTAACCGCTCGCGCTGAGTCGTTCTGTTCTTGGATGTCGTGTAGTTCCTGGACTTGCACTCGGTACAGGCCATGACCACAATAACCCGTGTTTCTTTACCGGCCATAATTATTCATCCATTCCACGCCTGTTTATAAACGTAGCATAACAGGCAAACTGATATGCGGAAGCACCGACTCCTACGAGCCGGTGCTTCTCATGCTCGAATTTACTCGAAGACCTTGGTTACAACTCCGGCGCCCACGGTGTGGCCACCTTCGCGAACTGCAAACCTAAGGCCCTCTTCCATGGCGATTGGCTGGATCAGCTCTGCCGTGATGCGAACGTTATCGCCAGGCATTACCATCTCAAC
>DAIDKH010000081.1 GCA_027450145.1 Chthonomonadaceae bacterium
CGAGCATCGCATGGTGCGTATTATAAATAAACTAATCCATAAAGTCCCCAATAGTATGTCCGTGCGCAGTTTGATGCCCATACTTGGGTCTGTCGGTGACCGAGAAACGTTGCGTCTGCTTATGCGGTTGAGGTCAAGCAAATTAATTAGCGTGGACGCGCAGTATTCTAACAGAATTGACGACGTTATTAGGGGTATCAAATTAAGGCAGTTATGATTTCGAAACGTTTTGCGGCTTGGACGCTATGTTACCACAGATTGAAGCTTTCTTTTTCGATTTTAATTCATAGTGGACTGAACGGAATGGCCGGTTTTTACGGTAGTGAAAAGGATAGAATCATGCGGTCCATTGGCGCGCAACACTGGCGGCCGCACGCTGCTCTACACGCCAGATGCGCAGGGTAGAGTAAGCCAAAAGGTGAACGCCAGTACGGGCGTGGTGGTGGCTAGCTACGCATACGACGCGTGGGGCGGGCGCACCGTGGCGACTAGCGACCCTACGGCGGCGACTGATCCGTATGCGGGGTATGGCGGGCTTCACGGGTACTATACCGACTGGGAGACAGGGCTGCAGCTTTGCGGCCTGCGGTACTACGACAGCGCAGCTGGCCGCTAGGTATGGGCGACGCTCCCGGGATGTTATTAGAGGAGGTTGGGAATCCTTAGGGCCTGCTGTTATTGGGATGCTTACTGGGTGAGAACTATTTCAGATCACCTAAAATCCGTTTACCAACAGGGTAGCTAGTAATTATCCCTTCGACCGCCCAGGGGCCACTTTAATAGGGGACCCCTGGGTTCGTAACGTACGACTATTCGCCTGGGTTTAGGACGATAATGACGTGGAAGTTATTAAGGAAGCCGTATCTGTTGTTTAGTAACAGCAGGCGATTTGCGTCGCCATAGCTTAGTACCACATCAGATTGAGAGGCCGTACGACCGCCATCCCGGGCCCTAAGGATTAGTGGTCGAGTGCCAGCGCGAGCAAGGCGCCTGGCTGCGGCTATAGAGTTTGCGTATACCGCGATGCCATGATCGATTACATATCGTGGGGCCACATTCACGGTACCCCAAACCTCCGAACCGTCCTCTCGCACAATTTTTGGGCACATACTCCTCTCGGCACCTGTGCCCCGTGCATCGATAATAACGGAAGTGTATGGAGTTTGGTCGGGATTATCGCTGGATATGTTGTTGGATACCACCGGAGTGTTCTGGTTTTGGACTGCGGGTAATGGAGGAGCAGGTATGGCAGGCACGGCGCTCTGAGACACACTAGGGCCAAATCCAGGGCGGGCAGGCAAAATGGCACTGGCGACACTGTTCGAGCCATACATGGGTACCGTTACGGTGACTTCAACGGCTGCATCGCGACCTATGTGAATTGTTCGAGTGCTGATGATACGCGCTCCTCGTAAAAGCCCCTGCACGTGGGCGCGAATGACGCTGCTGGTTGCCATGTAGTTTGCACCAGTGGTTGTTGCGTCAATATGAACACCCTTTATTACCATAAGAAGATTGCGCATTGCATCCAGGCTGGCGTAATCACGAGCCTTAAGGTATGCTACCGCATCGTTACCCACATCGCGCGGAATCGCTCCAATGCCGTTTGCCTTCAACTCGCCTGCTGTCCAGTCAATGACGCCGCGGTTCCCTATGTGCTGAACGCTGTCCCCCGTTTGCGAGTATGCTACGGTAGATATTCCGCAGGCTGCCGCAATGAATATTGCTGGTATAAGTGCCCTGCGCAAATCGCGCAACTTGATTGAATTCATGGATTCTTCTCCTCTACAGAAAAGCAATACTTGTAGTTATTGCAACTTCATCTTTCGCGTTTATCAGCTCTAAAAAGCATGAGTGAACCACGCTTTTCAATCGACCGAATTCTAAAGTTATCCCCTGGCTTAAGGGAGGCGATGTTGTTATTTAACGTTGAAAGCGCCTGCCTAAACCTCGCGTGGATAGTCCACACCCCGTCCTGCGACTCCTCGTCTCGCACACCCATAAAGCCGCGTAGTGTTGAGATCTGCTGGATAAGCCGTTGGTGTAGCCGCGATGGCAGGCCCACTATCTGGATAGAAGCCACGTAGCCGGAGTACCGTTCTGCTGCCCAGCGTGCGAGGAGTGTTGACGTGAACCCAGGGTTTGATTGTAGACTGCTGGCTGCCTTTAATGTTGCCTTTGCTGCAGAGGCAGAATTACTGGCAAAGCTCGTGGCCTTGGCGGATGATGATCCTGACTCAAGAACCATTTGCGACGCAGTCTCAAGTACACGCCACGTAAATACCACTGTGCAACTGGAGATCTGGCTGCCCAGGCCATATGGTGTATTTGATGCTCCCATATTTATGCTCCAATTGGGCATGACGTGAATACGTAGAACTACCGCAGCGTCGTGTTGATCTGCTGCCAAGCTATATCCCTGTGCTTTTAGCCAACTAGTAATTGTTGCCCGCGCTTCGGTACACGCTGCTGCTCCTTCGGTCGCACTGCTGGCTACGATTACCCATATGGATGGTCGGTTGAGGTCATTGTAAGCATCCTGTAAATCTCTAAGGTTCTTTGCTATTGGTTGAATATCTACTACTGCGACTATCCGCAGTGAAATAACTGCCCCCTGGAGAGGAGCTGCAAGCTGACGCACCTTCACCGAGTCGGGAATAAGTCGCCACGACTTGATAAATCCCTGCACGGTACTGGTGGTCACCTGGTTTACAATTTTGTAGTCTGCCGCGGCTGTCGCTGAGCGTAACAGTAGGCCGCCTGCCTGTTCCACAGCATTGCGTTTTGCGCTCCAAACCGCTTCTGATTGTGCCGCTGCGGCATCACCCTGCATGGCCGCTTCGCCTGCTGCCGTTATGGTAACTGTTGAAGGCGCCGGTTCGCCTTCGGCATTGCACGTGTTAATCGCAATTAGTGTTAACGCGCCGGTAAGTGCCAGCAGCAGTAGAAGGCGCTTCATGTGGGTTAGTGTCCGTAATCCAGTACGACCGTTACATTCCAGTGCCACAAAAACTGCCCGTCCGCATTGAGCCTGCGAATGCGTCTAGCCGTGCGGTTGTTCACCACTAAAATATCATCGCGGCCATCAATCGCTCGAACCACAAGAGGTCGCGGCCCAGCATGGTAAGCATCCGCGATCCTATGAACAAATCGCGCATCTCCGTTCTGATCAATATAGCCGGGGTCTGGCATGTGGTTGGGGGTGGGGTATATCATGTTCCCGTCTTCATCGAGTATGCGCAGCCCCATACACCTATCGGTACCCAGCCCTCTGGCGTCCACAATGAGACCGGTGTAGGAACAAGGAACAGGAGGTGGGGGCGTATTCACCGGCGGTGCTACAGCGACGGGCGACGCAGACATCGCCGTGAACCTGTCAACTAGAAACTTAACAAATTCCCGCGTCGCAGGTTCGTTCAGCAGTAGCGGACGCGAGGCCGGCCAGAAACCGCGAGCGATTGCGACCTCGATGTATGGCCGCGCCCAAAACGGAATGGACGCCCACTCTCTCACCGGCAACTTCGCAGTGTTGGGCCCCGTGGAGCGAGCGGCAAACGGAAGTAGTGCTCGAACAATGACTACCATAGTACGAAGGCGATTTACTACGGCATTGGGGTGCGAACCGTGGAAGGTAGACGCCCTGCCGCCAGAAAGCGTAGTGCTCAAACGTTGAAGATCCGCTTCGGTAACCTGTGAGTTCGCGGTGCCGCCGGGCATAAACTGTCCGCCGTTCTGGTCGCTTGGGCCCACGGAAACGGGCTGCACGGAAGCGACATCGCTGGTAGGGTACTGCGCCGCAGAAGTAACGTCCGGTTGAGTACCGGCGCTGTCCTGCTCCAACGATCTACCGCAAATGTTGTGGTAAAGCCTGGCCGCTACAGTTCTGGTTAACTGCAGTACCTGTGTATCGCTTCCCTCGGCGTTCGCTGCCTCACCGGCCACCAGGCGACCAGAGTGAACGCTAACTACACGGGCATTAATGATGAGCTCGCCGTGGTTATCGAGGTAACTACCGACTATGAGATAATCGGCGCCAATAAGAGATCCCACGCGCTTAATGTCGGTGGGGCGAGTAAGGCCGCTGGATTGCAGCCGCAACTCCGTGACCGCCCGGCCAATCTGCTCACGTTCCACAAGATCGAGACGTTGGCCAAGGTTCAAATCTGTCAACAAAGTGTCAGCAATGAACTTACCTAGAAGTTTGTCTTGGCCCGAGAAATCTGCAACACCGATTACCTGCTGGTTGTACGGTACCGACGCATAAACTTTTGTAACCTGGCACATGATGACTAAAACTGCCAGGCAGCAGGTACTTACCGCGGTACATTTACTAATCATAGCAGCGCTCCTGATGGACACCAAAAAGAAAACCCCGGCAGAGTACGAAGAACTCCAAGCCGAGGAAACGCGATTTCAGAAGCGTAGTGACACATGAAAAGGGGAAATCGGGCGAATATTGCCCAAGAATTTTAAAATTGTCGCAACAAAATCAGCCCATTGTGCGTCTAAATGGTCTTTGAGATGGCTGGTGCCTGCCGATTAACCGTTTAGCAAGAAGATCCTAAGGGCATACCGGTATCATTTGTCTGGTGTAAAAGAGGTACCGCATCCGCAGCTGCGCACGGCATGCGGATTTGACCACTTCCAGCCACCCTCCAACAGATTGCCTAGTGTAAAATCGAGCACGACGTCCTGCAAGAATTTGGCACTCTTACGATCTACCACCACAACAATATCGTCCTGGTTGTACTCAATATCGCCTTCTCGCGACGAGTCGTCCAAGGTCATGGTATAAGAAAGTCCAGAGCAGCCGCCACCCTTTACACCAACTCTAAACCGTAGGTTCGGCTTCGCCTGTTTTGCAAGCAGCTGCCGTACCCGCTGTACCGCGGCGGGAGTAAGCCGTACGGGCACCTCAACGGTTTGGTTCGCTTCTATCATGATGAAATCTCCCCTCAATTCAATTGTAATTTGTCCGAGCTTACCTGGGCTTCGGCGCTCGGTCTAGAAGAATCCAAGTTCGAGTTTTGCCTCTTCGCTCATCATGTCCATGTTCCAGGGCGGATCCCAAACCACGTCCACGTTGCATTCATAGACGCCAGCTATGTTTCCTACTTTGTACTGCACCTCTGGCGGCAACGTAGTTGCCACCGGGCAGCCCGGGGAGGTGAGGGTCATCTTGATGTTCACCACTGCGTGGTGCGTTACTTCCACCGTGTAAATGAGACCCAGGTCATAGATGTTGACGGGTATTTCCGGATCATAGATTGAACGAATCTTCTCTATAACGCGCCCTTCGAGAACTGTGCATTCCAGTGTTGAAATCGTAGGTAGGTTCTCTTGCTCAGTGTCGACGCCTACGTTTGGGGATGTGCTTTCCATCTCATTTCACTCCGTGGTTACAGGCTGGTCACTGCCGGCGATCGCTGCATTAAGTGTATGCCAAGCCAAGCTTGCGCATTTAACGCGGGCAGGGTAATCATGCACGCCAGCAAACACAGCGAGTTTGCCCATACCGTCAAGTTCTTCAGCAGTCAGCTCACGTGTTCCGGTCACCAAGTCATGGAACTGCTGAAAGATTGTATCTGCCTCGCTTACGGTTCTGCCCTTTACGGCTTCCGTCATCATTGAGGCAGAGGCTCGCGAAATGGCACACCCTTCACCTTCAAAGGAGACATCTGCGATGCGCCCATCCTCGACTCTCACATGGAGAGTGATATGGTCACCACACAACGGGTTGCGTCCATTGGCGTCGTGGTTCGAATCGGGAAGGGGGCCGTAGTTCAGCGGCCGTTTGTTATGATCCAGGATAACTTCCTGGTACAGTTCGCGAAGGTCGTCGTTCATTATACAAACGTCTCCCGAATTTTCGTAAGCGACTTAGCTAGCGCATCGAGTTCATCTGTTGTATTGTAGCATCCCAGTGACGCGCGTGCCGTAGCGGGAACTTTAAACCGCTGCATTAACGGGTGGGCACAATGCTGTCCGGTCCTAATAGCTATTCCATCAAAATCCAGAAAGGTGCCAATGTCGTGGGGATGAACTCCGTCCAACGTAAATGAAAATACGCTTGCGCGCTTGGCGGCGTTGCCTATTAGCGTGAGGCCGTCGACCGCTGTCAGCGCCTTCAGTCCGTGCTGCAGCAAGTCGTGTTCGTGCGCCTGAATATTGGCAATTCCGAGATCCTGTATGAAGTCAATTGCGGCGCCCAAGCCAATCGCCCCGGCGATGTGTGGTGTACCGGCCTCAAATTTGTACGGCACCTGGTTGTACGTGGTTCGCGCGAATGTTACCGACTCGATCATGTCGCCACCGCCCTGCCATGGCGGCATCTCCTCAAGCAGTGAACGGCGTGCATACAACACACCAATGCCTGTGGGACCGTACAGTTTGTGACCAGAAAACACGAGGAAATCACACCCCATAGCCTGTACATCAATCGCCATATGATACGCAGATTGCGCGGCGTCGACCAGGACTGGTACGCCATGAGCGTGTGCTTCTTCAATAATCTTCTCTACTGGGTTGATCGTTCCCAGCACATTAGACATATGCACTACACCCAGGAGTTTTGTGCGGGGCGTAAAGTAGTCAGATAGATTGCTCAAGTCTAACTCGCCTTCGCTCGTAACAGGAATCACTTTTATAACTGCGCCAACTTGGTCACACAACATTTGCCAGGGAACAATATTGGCGTGATGCTCCATCTCCGTAAGGATTACCTCGTCACCCTCGCCAATATGCTGCCTGCCGTAACTATTCGCAACGAGATTAACCCCCTCTGTAGCGTTCCTTACGAAGACGATTTCCTCCCATTGTTCAGCATTTAGAAAGTGCTGCACCTTTTTGCGAGCGCCCTCGTATTGATTCGTGGCTAGTTCGCCCAACAGGTGACTGGCTCGATGGATATTTGAGTTAAACGTCCGGTAGAAGCTTGAGATCGCCTCGATAACAGTCTCGGGTTTTTGCGTCGTATTGGCATTATCCAGATAATTGAGAGGTTTATTGTGCACTCTAACGCCCAGTATTGGAAACTGGGCTCTTACGGCTTCTACGTTGTAAACGGAAGTAGATAAACCGGTCATGTTGATAGATTCCCATCCTGCTGTGCATGCGGCAGTACCGAAGGTAACAGGTCCTCCAGGTAGGATCGCACTCCCGCCGCGGGGATGCGTGCGAGAACGTCGCCAGCAAAGGCCTGCACCAGGATTGCACGAGCTTCCTCTAGGCCAATTCCACGAGACCGTAGGTAAAAGAGCGCCTCGCGACTTAGCTGTCCAACAGTGGCTCCATGTGTGCATTTCACGTCGTCGGCAAGAATTTCAAGCTGTGGTTTGGTGTTGATGCGAGCATCTGCTGATAGCAGCAGTACCTGATTCGTCTGTTTTGCATCAGTCTTCTGGGCATCCAGCCGAACGTATATTTTGCCGTTAAAAACACCACGCGCTCTATCACCAAGAATGCCCTTGTACAGTTCGTGACTCTCGCAGTGCGGCGCAGCGTGGTCGATAGCTGTATGGTTGTCTAAAAGCTGATCGCTATGGCCCAGGTATATTCCATTGATGGTGCAGCTGGCGCCTGGTTCGCACAGTTTTGCTACCACGTCATGTCGTGACAGTTTGCCGCCTAACGTAATGTTATGCGCACTCAACACTGAGTCGCGGCTCATTGAAATAGCCGTGTTACCTATGTGTGCAGCCTGATCGCCCTCAAGGTTAATACGAATATGGGTTAACTGAGCACCCTCGTTAAGGTAAACCTCGGTAACCGCATTGGCAAAATATCGTTGATTCGCCGCGCCTGTAAAGATTTCCACGACTGTAGCGCTACTATTTCGGCCCACAGATATGAGCGAACGCAGGTTTGCAATCGGCGCCTTGTCGCCGCCATTCGCGTAGAGAATTACGATCGGCTCGCTAACGGTGATGCCGTCTGGCAAGACGATTGCAGCACCATCTTCTACAAACGCCGTATTTAGCGCTGTAAAGCCGCCGCCAGCGCCTACAATGAGCCCACCAATACGAGGAGTGATTGTTGGGTTGGCATTGTAGTCTTTAAGGGTTTGTACGAACCTCGCAGGAGTTGCAGATGACTGTGCCAGTACTCCGTTGATAAATGCTAACGATGGCTGCAACTGAGCAGGAAGTGCAAGACGTTTTAGAGCGTCTTGATACACCGCATCATTGGTGGATACCGAGCGGTTAAAGGCACTCTCGGTTATTACAGTGATTGGCGTGAACAGCCACTCCTCATCATTCTTGGCTGGGTAACTGTGCTGTTGCCAGGAATTCCATGCGGTTGAGCGCAACTGAGATAGCCACCCGGGTTCGCCAAGCTGGTCGGGAAGAAAGCTTGCGAAGTCGGCCTCGAAGGGGCAATCAGCCATATGTAGGTTTGTAGTCATTCTTGTGTATGCTCGCTTTCCCTATACTGCTGCTGCCGACTTTACCTGCTCTTCGAGCCAGCTGTATCCATCCGCCTCAAGCTTTAGCGCCAGGTCGCGTGTCCCTGATAATACTATGCGGCCATCCATTAGCACATGAACAAAATCTGGCTCAATGTAGTTCAACAGTCGCTGGTAGTGTGTGATCACCACAATGCCGCGCTTGCCATCGCGCAACTTTGTGACACCGCTTCCCACCGCCCGCAGTGCATCAATGTCTAGTCCAGAGTCTGTTTCGTCCAGGATTGCGAGCTTTGGATCCAGAACTGCCATCTGGAAGATCTCGTTGCGTTTCTTTTCTCCCCCTGAGAATCCAACGTTGACTTCACGCTTAAGGAGATCCTCTCCAATTTCAAGCACCTTCAATTTCTCTCGAACGAGTTTCATAAAGTCCATGGCGTCTAGCGCGTCTTGGCCATTCTCCTTGCGAACTGCATTGAGCGCAGCCTTGAGGAAATAGGTGTTGTTAACACCAGGCAGCTCCACAGGGTACTGAAACGCCATAAACAGACCGGCGCGCGAGCGCTCCTCCGGCGACATCTCCATTAGATCATTGCCGTCAAAAAGTACCTCGCCACCAGTTACCTCGTAATCATCCTTGCCAGACAAGACATTGGCGAGTGTGGACTTACCTGAGCCGTTGAGACCCATAACCGCGTGGACTTCGCCAGCATTAATGGTAAGGTCAACACCCTTTAGTATCTCTTTTGCGCCGGCACGCGCCCTAAGACCGCGAATTTCGAGCAGGCTCATACTAATCAAACTCTCCTGTTTTATTGATCGCCTCTTTGACGCTTTGATTGCTGAGTAATGGCGACCTTTTTAATCTCCGACAAATTCAGTCGGATATACGAACAGATTGTACCACAAGTTTCGCGTAGCCACTCGGTTGCAGGGAGAGCTAGCCCGAGGTTTATGGTGACAACAATACGAGGTAATTTGCTTCAATCTACATATTAATACCTGAGTTTGTGGTCATCTGCGAGAACACCGTAAAATTGCGATTGTAGGCGAAGAACGACATTTTGTAAACTAAGCGTGTAAGTTAAAGTTATCTAGCGCAATTTAAGTTGTCGTTGGTAACGAAATGTTAGTTTATGTTTGTAAACCTGTTGGAAACAGAAGGAAACGTAACTGATGCGCAATTTTCGCAATTTGATCGTGATGTCCGCCGTCGCTTTAGGCTCAACGGCGGCGATGACTGCCCAGGCAAAAACGTATAGTTGGGTCTTCGCAACCCAGAACAATAAGGGAAATGTTGGAAGCGCGGCGCACACTTATTATGACACCACCAATACTCTTGGTTTAAGTGCGCATGGCTACACGGCTCATAACAGCGATACCGGCAATCATGTAGTAAACAACGTTTGGAATACCGGTACCGTGCAGAACACTAACCTGTATAACAAGTACTCTGGCCCCAGCGCCACCGACGAGACAGGTCTAGGACTTAACGGCACGGCTAACAATGAGATAGGTGTTAACAACTTTATTCAGTTCGATGTCACTAATCTTATCACGGGTCACTACACGAACCTCCACTTCATTATCAGCAGCCTGCAGAAGGGCGAGGGTTACACGGTTTGGGGCAGTAACAGCGCTGGCACACCAGGCACGCTGCTAAGTTCCTTCACGGATACAACAGGAACCAACCTAATCAATTCGTTCCTGGCCCCACAGTTTGGCACGTACAACTTCTACTCGATTGGTTCATCTGCTGGCAATGGTCTCGTAGAAAACGGCGTTTCGGTAGACGCGCCTCCAGTCCCAGAGGCTTCTACAAGTGTAGGCTTCAGCGGTTTGCTCCTTATTGGCGGTCTATCCATGGTGCGAAGAAAGAGGGTTGGTGCGAGCAAGGTCGCATAGTTCGGCTGTTTGGTTTGAATAGGTTCACTTAAACTCCCACCCGGCCCTGGTACTGTATCTGTCTCCGCTGACCGTTACAAAACCAGGGCCTCGTTGCTGCATACTTCGTTTCACATCAATCCAATTGACTTCCACTAGCGCTTTCCTATCAAGATTCTGGTAACTCGGCCGCGAATTCTGGTGCGAGACCGGCAAATATTCCGTTGCGCTCCACAGCTGCGTGCCGTAGTATGTCCGTGTACAAAACGAATGTTCGCAGGAGGAGGGAAGAGGATGAGGACAATATTGGCTGCCGCGGTCATAGGCACGGTGTGCGCGTGGCAGGCTGCACCTTCGCAGGCGATGGTGAACCTCAAAACTATTGGTGCCTCTACTACCCCCACGGTCAGCGTAATCACACAAGGAATGAGCCTAAACCACTCGCACGGTTTAGTCATACCCGTAAGTGAATTTAGGACTCAATGCGAAGGGACGGCTGTCAACCTCGTGCAGGGAGCGTGGAGGACGGGCACGGTGACGCCAGATAATGAGGTGAATGCTGCGATGCCGGCACGTTTATTCAGAGCAACACGCGTCACATCCTATGGTAGTGATCGGAATTCTGTGGGCAGAAATGCATTTCTGCAACTTGACCTCTCACGGCTGGAACGTATGAGACACCGTTCGGTCAAGTTGCTACTAACGACTACATACCCCGGGAGCGGATACGCTCTATGGGCCAGCAATCAGAAGGGAGTACCAGGCTACCTGGTTATGAGCGGCGCGATTACAACGGCAACCGCCCGAACTGGGGTTCAGGTTCCCGATTGTGGTTCTCTGAGGTACTTGTCGGTGAGCAGCACCACCGGAAAAGTACGCCTCATCTCGGTCATTACTACCGATCAATTTGGCATACGCCCAGTTTCCATGAACCCCGTGAGCGTTGCGGCGTTTGGGATGGCGATGGGGCTAACATCCATGACCTTTCTACGCCGACGTAACAGCCTGCGCTCGCCGTTTCATGGATAGCGGATTTAAAGAAGCGGAGGGCATTTGCCCAGCTGCTGCTGGCCCGTGGCCCCCCGCGTGGCAAGTTCGACGGGCTTAGCCCACACTACCTTCCAGGCTCACGCCCAACAGCTTTTGAGCTTCTACAGCAAATTCCATGGGCAGTTCTTTAAATACCTCTTTGCAAAAGCCGTTGACGATCATGTTTACTGCATCCTCGGTTGAAATGCCACGCTGGTTGCAGTAAAAGATCTGGTCCTCGCCGATCTTGGAGGTAGATGCCTCATGTTCGACTTGAGCACTTGGGTTTCGCACATCGATATAAGGAAAGGTATGCGCACCACATCGATCCCCAATGAGCAGCGAGTCACACTGAGAGTAATTGCGCGCACCCTCTGCCCCAGGATTGACCCGTACCAAACCTCGGTAGGTATTTTGACCGTTGCCTGCGGATATGCCTTTAGAAACTATAGTACTGCGGGTGTTGCGGCCGATATGTATCATTTTGGTGCCTGTATCGGCCTGTTGCTTATGGTTCGTAAGTGCAACAGAATAGAATTCACCCACTGAATTATCACCCTTTAGAATACACGACGGATACTTCCAGGTTATTGCAGATCCCGTTTCCACCTGCGTCCAAGTGATCTTAGAGTTATCGCCCTCACACTTGCCGCGCTTAGTCACGAAGTTGTAAATGCCGCCCTTGCCGTCTTTGTCGCCGGGGTACCAGTTTTGCACTGTGCTGTACTTAATGGTAGCGTCCTTCATTGCTACCAGCTCGACTACAGCCGCATGCAACTGGTTTTCATCGCGCATGGGGGCGGTACAACCTTCCAGATAGGAGACGTAAGCCCCTTCGTCCGCAATGAGAAGCGTGCGTTCGAACTGGCCGGTGTCCTTTGCGTTTATTCTAAAGTAAGTAGACAGCTCCATCGGGCACCGTACACCCTTAGGAATATAGCAGAACGATCCGTCGGAGAAGACTGCTGAATTCAGCGCTGCATAAAAGTTGTCGCCTGCAGGAACTACTGAACCAAGGTACTCACGCACCAGATCGGGGCACTGCCGTACAGCCTCAGAGAAGCTGCAGAAGATAATACCAAGTTCGGCAAGTTTGTCCTTAAATGTGGTGGCCACCGATACGCTGTCGAAGACTGCATCAACGGCAACTCCCGTGAGCCGCTTCTGCTCATCGAGTGAGATACCAAGTTTTTCAAAGACTTCGAGCAACTCGGGATCTACCTCATCCAGGCTATTCAGCTGCTTCTTAGGCTTTGGTGCCGAATAGTAGATGATGTCCTGGAAATCGACCGTGGGATAGGTTACGTGTGGCCAGGTCGGTTCAGTGAGTGTGAGCCAGTGTCGGTAAGCCTTGAGGCGCCAGTCCAACAACCATTCGGGTTCCTGCTTTTTGGCAGAAATCGTGCGAATTACCTCTTCGTTAAGGCCCTTGGTGATCGTCTCTGAGTCTATGTTAGACTCAAATCCATACTGGTATTCTTTGCTGGCGAACTCTTCAATCGTGCTAAGCGCAGTGTCTGACATGGCTTTTAATCCTCATTTTTGTGGCCGTACAGCGGCATTACTGTTGTCGTGCGTGGCTTTGCAGCTTGAGACATTAACACGACTGGATAGGTTGTTGAGTCACTTTCGTCAAATTCGGCTAGAGTGATCAAACTTAACATCTGCAAAATTTTGGCGTGGATATGAGCTAATGGCTTCCTAATCGTGCATCTCGTTAACTGGTCGCAATCTGTACCGTCGCTTTTTGTGCACTGTGTAAATGCAGGTGTTCCCTCAATAGCGCTGATTACACTCGCAATACTTATTTCTTTGGCCGGACGCGAAAGACGGTATCCACCGGATGGACCACTTATTGAGCGCACGATGTCGGCGCGGGCAAGCCGCTGCATTATTTTGGCCAACAGTTCGGTTGGGATCGCAAACTCGATAGCAAGTTCACGGGCACTGGCTGCCTCGCCCTCCTTGAGCTTGGTCAGGTGCGACAGAGCTAACAATCCGTAATCAGTTTTTTTGCTTAAACTTAACATACTGCCCCTGTATGCGACCTGTTCGGTCTCCGACTAATTCAGTCGGATATACGATATTAGTATACCGTGTTACTTCATTTACTCTGGACTTCGTTGGTAAATTTTCCTCAAGGTAGCCTCTTCACACAACGTCGCCCGTTTCGTACCAGGGAGGTTATATGCCATAATCGACAACCGATGAGGGTTTGTGCAGGAGTTGTGATGAGTGTTTTCGACGGCCAGCGCCTTGGTCTCAGTACATTTAAACTGGATGCTGAACGAATGCGCCGCGGCTGGTATAGTGACAAATACTTCAAGAATATTGTGAGCCTGCTTTCGCATCTCTCCTCCATTGGATATACCTACGGCGGTGACTTTCCCGTTATTGACCTTAGTGAATGCGCGTCTCCGTCTATTGGTGACATTGAGGTAGAAATGCAATGGTTTACCCGGCGTAAGCCATTATCCATTGTGACAGGTGTGGATAAGGCGCTTGCTATACTCCAAAGCTCTACAGGGTATTTCGACGCTGAAGGAAGCTGGGTCGATAAATATGACAGCCTGCAGGTCGAGGCAGTTCATGATGGCGTGAAAGTTTACTACGACGGTGACCCTAAAAACGTAAAGCCCGTGCTGCGTGTGCGTGGCAAATATCGATACTTCGCCATGCTAGAAACACCCACACTCGGTGCATTAACCCGTGCAACACGAATTGCGACCAACGTCTACGATGTATTGCATGCCGCTCGTGGCAAGGACGTACTATTCTTTCCTGCCCGGTTTGACGCCCATGAGGTGCAGGCGGCTGATGGATACGCTTACCACATCGCGGTGCTGGCATATAACGCCCACAGCGGTCGATCGACTGCCTCGCAAGTGTCTACCGATGAACAGGGCGATTGGTGGGGCGGTGCCGGTGGTGGTACGGTGTCACACGCTGCGATAGCCTGCTTCCTTGGCGATACAGCCGAAACCATGATGGCTTTCGCAGCTCATATGCATCCGGCCGTTCCTCGAATTGCTTTAATCGACTTCCAGAACGATTGCCTAGAAACCACACGGCAAGTAATGTGGGCGATGTTTCGAAAATACAGCGCGTTGGTGGATAATGGCCAGTTTGAGGAGGCACGGCGTTACGTTCTCTATGGCGTGCGTCCCGACACCTCCGGCTCTCTGAGAGACCAATCTATCGTTCCTCTAGGCGATCCGCGGTTAGACAACGGGGTTAATCCCAGGCTCTGTTTTGCACTGCGCGACGCGATAGACAGCTGTTGGACGAGATGGAGCCTACCAGAGCACAAGCAGGTGATCGCTAAAAACTGGTGCAAAAAGATCAAGATTATCGCAACCGGGGGATTTACGCCTCAGCGCATTGAGGAGTTTGAGCATATGGGAGTGCCCGTAGATACATATGGCGTGGGTAGCGCACTATTCTCGAATTGTGCCGAACATGGAACCGCCAACGATTTCACGGCGGACATCGTTAAGGTCAAGATAGATGGCAACTGGATGCCGTTGGTAAAAGCCGGTAGGGCGGCATGTGATAATGCTGATTTAATGCCTGTTGCTCGGCTTAAAGATTGACAGATTAAACGAGGGAAGAACATGCAGCAGCTTAGTACTGAAATGACAGCAAGCTTAAAACAGGGATGGAGGCTGGCACGGCCATTCTTTACCCCCGAGACTGTGGTGAAAGCAAATGGGCAGACAATATTACTGTGGGTCACCTCACGGAAATTTCCTGCGCTGCTAGCCAGGGGCCCTTACTCGGGTGGGAAGAGTGCAGTGATTGCTCCCGTAGGACCTGATTTAAAAATGGTTGCTGGTGCAGCAAAACTCATACGTGACCAGGGAGCTGATCGTGCTCAGTACGCGGCGCTTACAGCTGCTCCGTTAAGTCAGGGCAGGGTGCTGCTTGCAGACGGCGGCAAATATCGGTATAGCAAGACGGTCCTAGCAGTTATATTCGATGCCCAACGACGTACCTCTGCCTCTATCATCACACAGGCAATCCGTTCCAGTGCGGAGATAGCCTCCACTGCGGGGTGCACCAGCCTCATTGTGCCAGACATTACGGCTAACCTTGTTGTTCAGTCTAACTGGATAACAGAAGTTCAGCGTGAAAATGCAGCATCGGTGGCTGCTACGGCCACAATTGCTGGAATTGTGGCTTGCAGGGCAACAATGTCGACCTACCACATTTGGTGTTGGGATCCTCAAAATGCCGCTGCATTCAAGCGCGAA
>DAIDKH010000082.1 GCA_027450145.1 Chthonomonadaceae bacterium
AGCAGTCTTACAGACAGCTCCATTCCTGTAGAGCCAGCCAACCTCGAAGCGAGCCACATCCCAACCTCCTACGTTCCTTTTCGGAATGCTCACCTCCTCAGTATCGCTGTATCATGGGCGGAAGTATGTGGCGCTGAAAAGGTATACATCGGTGCAGTGCATGAGGACAGCAGCGGATATCCCGACTGTCGCCCTGAGTTCTACGCCGCTTTTAACGAAGTGATAAGACTTGGAACCGCCAGTGGCGAAATAAGCATCGTAACGCCCATCATTCATCTAACCAAGGACCAAATCGTGAAACGCGGGCTGGAGCTGAATGCCCCGCTACAACTCACTTGGAGCTGTTACCAAAATGAGGATGAAGCGTGCGGCGTGTGCGACAGCTGTGCACTGCGACTGCGGGGCTTTCAGCGGGCAGGAATTGCGGACCCGCTCCCATACAAAGTGAGGCCAGTTTACTAACGGAAATTGCCACCCCTATTTCGCCAGCTAAATTGCCGGCGAGAGCATTTACTAGAAACCGTAAGGAACCTATCAATGAAGAGAATTTACAATTTTAGCGCAGGGCCTGCAATACTGCCAGAAGAAGTGCTTCAGCAAGCGTCTGCAGGTGTCTTAGAAATAGATGGTTCAGGAATGTCTATTCTAGAGGTGAGCCACCGCGGCCCCCACTATGAGGCCATTCACCACGATGCAGAATCGCGACTGCTCTCAATTCTGGGGCTAAATCCTGCGGAATGGCAGCCCATATTTGTTGGTGGCGGCGCAAGCCTTCAGTTTGCCATGCTTCCAATGAACTTCCTCGCCGCTAATCAGACCGCGGATTACGTGAACACAGGCGAGTGGTCGTCCAAGGCTATTAAGGAAGCGAAAAGGTATGGCAAGGTCAATATAGCGGCTTCGTCCGAAAGTGACAAATTTGCGTCTATACCACGGGAATTACATCTCACGCCAGATGCAGCCTACCTTCACATCACGACCAACAACACCATTGAGGGCACTGAATACTCAGAACTACCTGCGCATGGCAAGACACCGCTTATCGCAGACTGCTCATCCGACATCTTCGCGCGCAACATTCCCTACACCCAGTTCGATATGATGTATGCGGGCGCACAGAAAAATGCGGGGCCGGCTGGCCTCACCATTGTACTGGTTCGCAAGGACTTCCTGGAAAAAGCAAACACGGACCTTCCTACAATGTTGAGCTACAAGACACATGCGGCGGCTGGGTCGCTGTATAACACACCGCCCGTCTTCTCCATCTACGTATTCGACCTCGTATTGAAGTGGATAGAGGAGCGAGGTGGACTTGAGAACATGGAGCGCTGTAACCGTCGAAAGGCGGCGCTAATCTACGATGCTCTTGATGAGTACCCGGATGTCTACGATCCTGCTGTTAAAAACAAGGCCGACCGCTCCCTAATGAATGTAACGTTTAGATTAAGAGACAAGGAACGCGAGGCAGAATTCCTTGCAGGCGCCAAACATCGCGACATGGACGGTCTGAAGGGGCACAGATCTGTCGGAGGGTTCCGCGCCTCGATCTACAACGCATTCCCAGAAACCGGGTGCGCCGCCCTTGCTGCCTACATAAGAGAGTTTGCGCGCGCTTAAGTATAATCCATCGCTAAACAAAGACAAAGCCGCAGGACACTGGTGAAGGCAACAGACTGCAGCGCGTGTTCACACTTATAATCCTGGCCCCATCTTCAATGGAAGGTGGGGCCAGTTACTTAACGTCGTTCAACGCTGGAACGGTCATTATGACTGTACGGAGTCATTCAGGACATCCCTTTCTGTTTTTTAATCGCATCCTCGGTTGTTTATTTCTTTGTAATTATTATCATAAATCACTGGAGATATATTGACAACTACATATCAACTGTGTATGATATATGCGTACATCGAACCTTAGCGGTATGATGTCACTGTAATACCATCTTCGCAGCAACGATGCTCCGGCACCTATAAGGCATGTAAGACCTGATCGGTTGATTTTATTCAACGTGTTCAAACTTATATGTCTTTTTTATTTTCTTAAATCTGTGGAGGGTACAAACGTTATGAATTACCACGTACGGGACACCCGATCCCGATCTGCATTCACGCTTATAGAACTACTGGTTGTAATCGCCATCATTGCTATACTTGCCGCGATTCTATTTCCCGTGTTTGCACAGGCCAGGGAACAGGCTCGCTCTATCTCTTGCCTATCCAACTTCGCACAAACCGGTTTGGCAATGTCAATGTATACGCAGGACTATGATGAAACTTTTGTCAATGTCAACTCCTGCGGGTTCGGAGGCAGCTGCTACGGTTCCTATCCTCAGGACCAGCCCTGGCCGCTTGTTGTGTATCCGTACATGAAGAACTGGCAAATATTCCGATGCCCGGACGATCCAAACGCCAACGACAGCCAACTTACGATGGATCCAAACACCGGCAACCCAGACTACAATGCGCCAGAAGCAAAAAAGGAGTGGGACTGGGCATGGCGCGTTGACTCTGGTTACAACTACACGTGGTTATCGTATAACCAGGGCCCGTGCTCCCCGAACGGGCCGTTTAAAATAGCGACCCTGGCAACTGTTAACCGGCCGGCTAACATGATTCTGCTGGTGGATAGCACCTGGGGGCTATCGGGAACGTCGGTTCAGGGCGGTGGTAACTGGGCCATAGACTCGCCCGTGGGCCCACCAGACCTTGGTTGCTATCTTGGGGGCTGGAATCTCACGGCAAACCCGGAAGTATGGAATCAGTACGGAGGTGCGTGGCCACACCATACGTCTGGTACGAGGTTCAATGTAGCATTTGTAGATGGGCACGCTAAGAGTGAAAACCTCGGCCAACTCATGGCAGGATCGGACCCCACAAAATATATCATTTACGATATGAATGCCTACCAGTGGTCAACTAACTAATCTAGATTTGCGGTCGCCCCCAGCATTAAAAGGGCTGGCGACCGCCAAACTATGGAACTGCGTAAATGAAAACAAACATACCTTTACCTGCAGCTATTGCAGTCGCCGTTATCTTACTAGTCATCATTGGGTACATGGGCTATAAGGCCATGGCTGTTCCCACCTCGTCGCCTGTGCTTACTCCACCGCCGCCTCCTGCAGCCACTGCCAATATGGCTCCGCAGCCTCGCCCCGGGGTAATAGGTGTTCGAAGCTTTAAGCGCTAGCATGGTCTCAACCAAACATCAGGAGGAACCACGGCCGGTGCTCATTATGAGTTGAGCACCGGCCGTTAGGCTAAGCAGCCTGAAAAATTGGCTTTAGGTCCACCGCCAGCTCCATAAGTTCACGAGTTTCGTCTGCGGTGATTGGTGTGAAGCGGTTAGCAAATTGCATGGCCAAACGGAAGAGCCGCGGATCTCCTGGGGGTACCGCTGCAGTGACGTCCATAGAAAGCGTATACCTTAACGCCAATTCAGCAAGGCGCGGGTCAGATAGTGGCTCGTACCAGCAATTAGGATAGTTGCGCTCCGCTCCCTCGGCCCAGTGAGTACGTGCCATCGCCTTTAGTGCCAGTCGCGCCGCTCCTCGCTGTCTGGCTCTCTCCATAATTTGTGGTCCGAAAAGCCCCTGACACCAGGTCACGAAGTTAACAGGGAATAGTACGGACTGGAACTCGAACAGGTCCAACGCTTTAAGGGCAGCCTCTGCAGAATGAGCGCTAAAACCAATCCAGCGCACCTTACCTTCGTTGCGGGCAGCCAACACGGCTTCCATCGCGCCACCAGGGCCGAAGCATTTGTCGACATCTTCAATGCTCGAAATTGCGTGTAGCTGATAGAGATCGAAGTGATCAGTGCGAAGGTACCTAAGCGAACGCTCAAGCTCTTCACGTGCGGAAACCGCATCACGGCACGTGGTTTTGCAGGCGAGGAAAGACTTAGAGCGATAGGGTGCAAGCGCCTCTCCAAGCTTAATCTCCGTCTCCTGCTCACGACCGTAACTAGGAGCCACATCAAAGTAGTTTATGCCGTTATCAATCGCTTCACTAACAATGTTGTTCGAGTCTGTTTGAGTCATGCCCGCAAATACGACCCCACCCAAACCAACTATTGATAGACTATCTCCGGTACTGCCAAATGGTCGATATTCCATTTATGCCTCCAAGGTGTCCCATTTTTGTGCTGCTACTATTTTACCCGTACGGCACAGAACACGCACGTCAGGAATTGTGCGTTAAGTCGATGACTACGGGCCTTCCCTGGCAGACCGCAATTTGACGACCAGCGCAACACTCAGGCACTATGAAGATTCTATTAAGCTTTACCTGCAGCGTTGACCTCGCCGTATCTTGCCAGATATAATCCCAGGTGATTAATATCGGAGCAACACCATCACCATGACTTGCAAAATAATCATTACCCCGCTTGTTGTACTAACCGTATTTACCGCGCCCCTAATGGCTTTGGCACAAACGCAGCGGCCAATTCATGTGGCCCAAGGTGTAGAGTTTACTCAGACCATTACCAAGGGCTCAATTCCCTTAGTCGTCAATTTATTGAAGGTAGACCTTCACCGCAGGGGCGTAACAGCGTTCGTGGGGCAAGCATATGACGGTATCACCGCCGACGGTAAGGCGACTGGCCGGCAGTCCGTGGAAGATATTGCTGCCGCGCACCATGCAGTAGCAGGCGTTAATGCCGATTTCTTTCCCTGGACGGGCAGGCCGCTGGATCTAGCAATCCACGAGGGCCGCGTCTATAGCTTCCCATATGGCGGACGCCCAGCCATTGGCTTTACGAACAATGGTACGGCGGTCATGGATCAACTCTCTGAGACCTGCACGCTCACCATGAAAAATGGTTCGAAGCTCCTCGTTTCTGGTATTGATAAGCCATCCGGTGTGAACTCTGCAGTCCTCTATACAAGTTACTACCACCTGCCTATCCTGGCGCGCGGCTCAGCAATTGCACTCACGATTGATTGCGCATCTATCGCGCCTTATATGCACCGAGCGATAAAAATCCTTGCGGTTCAACGTGTCGCCGCTGGCGAAAAAACAGTTGAGCCCGGTGACGGGGATATGGTGCTGCTGGTCACGGGTGATCAGGCTAAAGACGCACAACGCGTCGCCGCTGGCGACGACGGAACGATCACGGCTGAACTACAACGCTACGGCGGTAGCTCGCAGTCGCCAATTTGGCGTAACGTTACCGAAGCTGTGAGCGGTGGCCCATGGATCGTTCGGCACGGTGAGGTAGTACCGACCACTGAACAGCCCGGCTTCGGCCTGCATTCGTTCATCCTTTACCACCACCCGCGCACTGCGGTGGGCATCACTGCCAATGGTAATCTCATCCTCGCCGTAGTCGATGGAAGGTCATCCCTTAGCAGCGGCATGTCACTAGCGCAGTTGGGTCAACTGATGAAGCAGCAGGGCGCTGTAGAGGCTATGAACCTGGACGGTGGAGGTTCCTCGGTTATGGTAGTGCGCGGCCGCGTTGTAAATATGCCTAGTGACGGCACATCGCGGCTGGTAGCGAACAGCATCCTGATTTCGGCTCCCGCCATGCTGAAACGGACACAGTCGCCGTCTCTAGATTTTACTAACCCACCAACCCCGATTACCGCAGGCGAAACAGTCACTCTACAGGCAACTGGTGATCCAGGTTTGTGGGGCACCAGCCACGGTGTGGGCTTTGTGACGCAGGGCGGCGCTTTCACGAGTTTTGTCGCCGGCCAAACTACCGTGATAGCAGGTACCGGTAAAGGTCGCACACATATTCAACTAACGGTGACACCTTCTACCGTAAACCACTTGCGTGCATCGCTCGTAAGGAAGGACAGTTACACGTCAACGCTTACAGTGCATGCTTACGATCTTTATGGCAACTCAGTCGCTGGCGTTCCAATCGTAATAACCACCACCCCGGCGCTGCCGGCGGCCACGCTCACCACCGATTCCCAAGGAGTTGCGGCTGCAAATATTACATGGCCTAACGGATCACCCGATATGGATTTGGTAACGGCTGCCGCTCACGGGGCGCCACCGGTTGTGCTGCATCGCTCATCACAAAAGCAAGCAAAGTCTTCCGCGCCACAGGCATTGGATCCCGACAACAGGAAAGCGCCATAGATAAAGTGTTGGCAACTCATCGCAGCCTCCGCTTGTAGTTGAACCTTTGCCGGTCGCATGGCGTATGAAGTACAATAGCAATTAAGTTGGGCCGACCAGTGAGGCGTTAACGGCCTAAATATTGCACGGAGAGTATTATATTGTCTCTTGAACAGGCAAGAGTGCGCTTAGACGAACTAAACAGTCGATATGCGGAACTAGAGGCGCAAATTAACGATCCCGAGTTCAGTAGCGACTATCAGCGGTACATGGCGGCAGCGAAATCGCGAAATGAAATCGAGCCGGTTGTGCTGGCCTATCGCAAGTACCTTCAGGTTCTCGCAGATATCCCCGAGGCCGAAGCGCTCATACCTCTTACGGAGGGCAGCGACAAAGACGCGGCGCAGGAGATGCTTGAAGCGCTGAAGCAGGAGAAGGAAGCACTGGATGAAGAGGTGCGCCTGCTGCTTATGCCTAAAGATCCCAATGATGATCGCAACGTGATTGTTGAGATTCGCCCCGCTGCAGGCGGCGAAGAGGCGAAGCTGTTCGCAGGTGAACTGCTGCGCATGTACCTGCGATATGCCGAACGGCGCAAATGGAAATCCGACATCGTATCCATGCAGGAAACGGGTATTGGAGGCATTCAGGAAGTTACCTTTGAGATTGATGGGCAGGGCGCATACAGTCAGCTGAAGTTTGAGGGAGGAGTGCATCGCGTGCAGCGCGTTCCGGTGACTGAATCCAGTGGGCGTATTCAGACGTCAACGGTTACGGTGGCCGTACTCCCGGAAGCGGACGACGTGGATATCGAGCTGGATGAGAACGATATACTGGAGGATGTGTATCATTCGTCCAGTGCAGGTGGCCAGAATGTGCAGAAGGTTGCCACGGCAATACGTCTCACACACAAACCAACCGGTATAGTTGTCACCTGTCAGGATGAACGCAGCCAACTACAAAACAAGATTAAGGCACGCAACGTTTTGCGCACGCGCCTTTACGAAATGAAGCTGCGAGAACAGCAGGATAGCATCACCGGTGCGCGGCGCAGCCAGGTAGGATCCGGTGAACGATCCGAAAAGATAAGAACGTACAACTTCCCGGATGGTCGTGTCACCGATCATCGCATAAACTTCACCATCCACAATGTACCCGGGGTACTAGACGGCGATATACAATCGTTTATAGATAGGCTTATTAATGCGGACCAGGCGGAGAGAATGAGTGCTGCAAATGAGGGGTAGCGGGGTAACGATTGCTGAAATGGTTGCAAGTGCGTCGGAGAGACTTACGCACGCTGGCGTTGAGTTTCCCAGATTGGAAGCGCAGCTGTTGCTCGCTCACCTCATGGAATGTACTCGCACTCAGATTGTTGCGGAAACCTGCGCGGAGCCGTCACTGCAAATTAAGTTCGATTACGATAAGCTTGTAGAGCGACGGGCGGAAGGAGAGCCATCCGCTTACCTGGTTGGGCGCCGCGAATTTTTTGGTCTGTCGTTTGTTGTATCCCCCGCCGTGCTCATTCCACGTCCGGAGACCGAGCTTCTTGTCGAAATCGTATTGGATTATCTTGCTTTGGGGTCGAAATCGCGCACGTGTGCCGACGTTGGGGCAGGTTCAGGATGCGTAGGTATCGCTGCTGCGGTCAAATCACCCTTCCTCAAGGTGCTTGCACTCGATAATTCGCCAGCGGCCCTGGAAATCGTGAGAACCAACGCCGAACTTTTAGGCGTGAAGCGGCGTGTGAAACCCGTTCTTGGCAACCTGTTGGCTCCGGTACCAAATAGAAGCCTGGATATTGTGGTGACCAATCCACCTTATATACCAGCGGCCGACATCCCTGGGCTCCAGCGCGAGGTGTCCGTCTATGAACCGCTGTCGGCGCTCGATGGCGGTACGGATGGCCTTGACCTCATACGACGTATCGTGCAAGAAGCCTGGTTCGCGCTGAAACCTGGCGGCCTGATCGCGATAGAAATTGGAGCGGGCCAACACGAAAAAGTGATGACCCTGCTACAATCCGCAGGATTCCTGCGTGTAAAAGCCCACAGCGATCTGGCAGGAATAATGCGTGTGATTAGTGCCCGTTCGACGATGGATTGACTGGTTGTGCGCTGACCACAAACGTCGTCACCGACTTTGGTGGAAGAGTGGTAGAGAATTTTCCATTAATCACAGGTATGCCCGATAGTGACTTAAGCTGTTCACCTGCGCAAGTCTGCCACAACCGGGCACTGCGCCCTACGCTGGAGATCCCCGTAAGGAGATAACTTACCGGTTGGGCGACTGTACTGGGGTTTGTTGCAACCACCACAATATGGCGTCGATGCGGCCCTATAGCTGCCAACGATTGGGTATCGTCATCAGCTATAATCTGGCTGCCAGGGCGGATGAACCGGCTATAGTTTGCCATGACGTAGTACTTCTGGTTCACCCTGTAAGTGGTATCGGATCGGCTGTCCAGTGCCGACCAAACAAAGCCCCATCCGCCTGCGCTGTCCATCGTCTGCCAGTAGACCCAGGCACTGGGCCGCAGATTGCGCATGTCCTGCAGTATACGCATCGACATCGGAATGCCTGACGCATCACCATCACCATATTCCGATAGCCACAGTGCCTTGCCTGCTTGTGCCGTCAACGTCCGCAGCTTCGCTCGCCCAGTGCCCCAATAGCTGTGCGTATCCACCTGCGACATATACCCCAACGAAGTGGCGTCGTAATATGGAAAGGTTTTGAGAGCAAAGGTAATGGAGGTTTCATCGGAAGCGGCAATCCTGGTACCGGTTACTCCTGCAGCCTGAAGTGCCTTTCCCATAGAGGTAATGACAAGGTTCTGTTCCGCACTATCGACGTGACATCCCTCTTGTCCATTGCCAAACGACCACCCAAGCAGAGGTTCGTTCAAAGGTTCAACCGTAGGAAAGGTGATGTGCCAAGTATCCTGAAAGTGCTTGAGTACGGTTGCCAGGTACGTCGTAAATGTATCAATTTTGTCTGGTGGCAGGTTATCCACGCCGCCCTTGCCTCCAGTGACACTGCCGGAAACGGTCATCCACCAGGGCGGCGAATTGGAGAACGCCTGCAGGCGATTAGCCCCCTCCTTCATCGCCATAGCGAGAATGGTGCGCTGAGCCTTATCGGCGTGCCAGTTCCACACACCAGGCGAGGGCTCGTACCCCGGTACAGCGGTGCGAAATGTGAGGAATTCATGGTTAGGTGGCATGTATTTTGGATTCTCACCACCTCCAATGTTATATCGCAGCACGGTAAGGCCTAGCCCCGTCTTCTGGTTAAAAAACATATCCACAAGCTTTTGGCGTACATTGGCAGGATATCCACCCACCACATGTGCCCACCAGGCGAGCGAGGTTCCCCAGCCGTCAAACCGTTGCCAGGGCTGTGCGGCATTGATCGTCGCTGAAATGGGTGCAGGTCCGTTCTGCGCAGAAACAGCACCGCCGCAAAATGCGAGCAAGGCTGTCAGAATAGCCCATTTGCGCCACATAGTTTTCATCTAATGAGGTTACCTCCCCAATAATAACGAGCGAGTTTGCAGGTCGAACAGGAAATCTTTATATAGTTTCAAGACTTCCTCGCAACTGCAATTACCGCTTTGGCTGTCGCTCAAAGATTATACAGCATTATTAACATGATACTGGGTCAATTTTACGCTAGTACAATCACCATTTTAAAGCCTGTTAACAATCAACTCTGTATCTCGGCACTAACCGAAATTGGCAAATTGTAGCCACTCATGAACAAATTGTTGGCGCCGATTCAGGAAGGCAGCGCAAGTGCTGCGGCCTCTTCCAGCGTGAGCGCAGCGCCAGCCGCCCAGCACCGCTCGTACTCCGCATCTCCCAGTGCGGAGCGACAGGCTTCCCGGTCCCGTTCCACTCCTGCTACCTTCAAAGGTGGTAATGGGGCTTGCAAAGCTTCGCGTGCAGAGTGTGCGGCACCCAACACCTGGCAACCTATTTCAAAGCGTGAGGTTGATCTAAGGAGTGAACCGAAAGCTTCCAGTGAGGCGATTACAGTGAGTTTTTGCGATATTTCAAGGCTCAATGAGAGTGCTAACCGCAGTAGCTCGCTTGCCTCCGAAAACTGCGTCGCACGAATAGCAAGATATCCTTGGGCCAACAGGGCCTCCGCCTCATGCCACCGATCTCCCAACTCGCGGCTGATAACCAACGAAATTCCGTAGTACTTATTTGCTACTTCATTATCACCAGATTCACCTGCTACATCACCGAGGTTGAGAAGATTTATCAATTCAAACTGTCGATTTCCAATTTCACGGTTAATATCCAGTGCTTTTTCGAAGTACTCGCGAGCAACCAAGTAGCCCACAGTATTACTTACCAGTAAACCAAGGTAGTCGATGCATATAGACTCACTCAGCGGATCTCCAATCTCCCGACTAATAGCCAGCGCCGGTTCAAAATACTGGTGCGAGGATGAGTAATCGCCGCTGTAGAATGCTATGATTCCAAGGTTGAGTAGGTTGCTTGCTTCTAGCTGCCTATCGCCAATCTCTTGACTGATAGCCCATGATTGTATTTGAAACTCCCTTGCTTTTGAATAGTCGGCTGTATTCATGGCAACTATGCCATAAACCGCCAGGCAGTTTGCCTCTCCCAGCCGGTCATTCAGCGTTCGAAATATTTGGAATGCCTGTTCGACGTAGGTCTCTGAGTCTGTATAATTGCCAGTATAAAATGCAATGACAGCTAGGCTTGAGAGGCAATCAGCCTCAGCATGCAGCTCTCCTAATTCACGGTGAATGGTTAGTGCGATTTCAAAGTGATGTTGCGCAACTGAATAATTACTAAGCGAGTAGTTCATTAAGCCGACGCTGGCGTGTGCCTGTGCCAGAGTCTTTCTGGACACCCCGTCTAACGACTGGCCAAGTAGCTCGTCCAATACCGTGAGACTTGTTCTAAAATGCCCGCGGATTGACCAATATCTACCCAATGCTGCTGCCATTTTCAGACCCGTCTCCGTGCCGGTGGACTGGCCCATCTCGCCTTCTTCCCAGCACCAGTTGAGGGCGTTCTCCAGGTTCTCATGCTCGAGGGCAAGCCGTTTCAGCCATACCACCTGCCCATTACCTTCGAGATATTGTTCAGCTTTCTCCGCATACCCCACGAACCAGTCCCGGTGGCGGTAGCGCGCCTCCATAGCACCACCAGCTTCTGTAAGTCTCTCCAGGCTGTACTGGCGTACTGTCTCCAGCAGCTTGTAGCGGGTTATGTCTCCCAGTTCTGCATCTGCAACGCTATCTACCACTATCAGTGATTTGTCTAAAAGCGATGTGAGAAGATCGATAACCTTCCACTCCTCTATGTCACCGCAGCTACACACCTGCTCGGCACACTCCAGGCTCCAGCCGCCCATAAACACGCTCACTCGCTGCAGCATTGTCCGCTCACAGTCGTTCAGCAGGTCGTAGCTCCAGTCAATCAGCTGGCGAAGCGTCTGCTGTCGGGGCAGCACTGTGCGGCTACCTCCGGTGAGCAATCGAAATCGCTGATCCAACCGCTTCTCTATCTCGTTCACACTCATTGCGCGGGCGCGGGCGGCTGCAAGCTCTATCGCCAGCGGGATACCATCCAGCCTGGCGCACACAGCACTCACGGAAGCGGCATTGCCAGGCGTTAGCGCAAACGCAGGCTGGTGCATGCGTGCCCGCTCCACAAACAGCTGTACCGACTCGTACCTACCTATTTGTAAGTCTGTTGCGCCACCAGTAGGTGGAGTGGACAGCGACGGTATGCGGTAGACGTGCTCACCGGGCACACCCAACGCCTCGCGGCTAGTCGCCAGAACGTGCACATCAGGACAATAGTTCATCAGTGCATCGGTTAGTTGAGAAGCGGCGGTCAGAAGGTGTTCGCAGTTGTCGAGCAGCAGAAGCGTCTTCCTGGACTTCAGTGCATTGCAAAGAGTGTTCGTAAGAACGGTACCAACCTCTTCACGCACGCCAAGCACATCTGCAAGTGCCCGTGGAACCTGTTCCGGGTCGGTTACTGGTGCTAGCTCAACCAGCCAGACGCCCTGCGGAAACACATCCAGCAGCTCTACAGCGGTCTGCTCCGCCAGCCTCGTTTTACCACAGCCGCCGCTGCCCGCAAGCGTCACAAGACGGCTGCTACCGAGCATCTCGATAAGTGCCTGCTTCTCGTTCTCCCTGCCCACAAACGAGGTTAGTTGCACCGGCAGGTTGTGGGTATTTTGGCTCAGTGCGCGCAACGGGGGAAAGTCGGAAGGTAGATCCGAATGACAGAGCTGAAATATGTGCTCAGGTCGTTCCAGGTCTTTTAGGCGGTTATAGCCAAGCGATAGGAATGATATTCCCGCTATATGGGCACCAGCGGAGAGTGCGTGGGCTGCCTCCGACAGGATAACCTGGCCGCCGTGTGCGGCAGCGAGAATACGCGCGGCTCGATTGAGGGTAGTGCCAAAGTAGTCGTGATCCCGCAACTCGGCGTTCCCAGTATGTAGTGCCATACGCACCTTGAGCATAACGTCATCTGGCCACTGCACGTCTTGAAGGGCAAGCTGTGCACTGACAGCGGCACGCACTGCGGAAATGGCAACCGGGAATACCGCGCAGAAGGAATCACCCACTGTCTTGAAGACGCTGCCGCCTGCCACCTCAATCTCGCGTCGCATAAGCCGGTCGTGCACCGCCAACGCAGACTGCATGGCCACGCTGTGCCGTTCCCACAGTCTGGTGCTACCCTCTATGTCCGTAAAAAGAAAGGTGAGGGTGCCCTCTGGCAAAGCATTCATCATCATTAAATCCTCCGCACGCTGTAAGTTTGAGGAATTCGGGTTTCAAAAAGCAATAAGTAAGGAACGACGCACGCGTAGCAAATTTAATAACAGAATACCGTATAACCAACGCAATGCTTTCGCTAACATATAAACTGTGGTAGCACTGCAACTAAGAAAACGACAGAACAGCACCGGTTGCTAACGACGCAGGTACCACCTAGCCCGCAATGTCGCGCGTCAACAATCAGGCTAACCAAACCTGTTCCCCAGGAGAAAGCCTAGCGATCAGCCGACGCGGAAACGACGGAATTCCTCTGTGGGGCCACGCCGCTGACCGCTCCCAGGGCAGCGCGAACCGCCAATAAGCCAGCCCAAACACCAGCCAGTCGCGCCATCCCTACCCCTCGCTCAGCGCCATTGGTGCACCCGGGAGCGGCGTGGCCCGCACGGGCGGGGAGAAGTCTCTGCGTCGTGAGCATCGCCAACGACTGCGTGAATATCCCAAATCTGCCGCACTGACCGGCGCAACGATGCTTATCAACTGCTGGGGCGCAATGTTACACATCGCCAATCAGGATGTTCTAGCAGCTCCATATCGCAAACCATCAACCACTAAACCCACCATACGGCGAGCGACTGCGGCATCCGCTTTGCCGGCAGACATGCAGAGGTTCGCTACTGCTTGAAGCAACTCTTTAGACTCGATGTCTGTACGTACCTCTCCGGCTGCAATTGCCGCGTCAAGTAAACCCTGTAATGCCGGCAGCAATCGCTCTTGAAAATAGCCGTGCAGACTTACGTATGCAGGATCACCGGAATGCAGGGCCGGGGCTAGACCGCGCTTAGCTGCTATGAAGTCGGTATACCGCAGCAGCCAGGCGGCGAGCGCTTCGCAAGGCGTGTGGCTTGCCAAAAGGACCGGTGCTGCATCCGCACACGCGTCTATCTCGCGCCTAACAACTGCTGCTATTAGATCAGACCTCCGGGGAAAATGGCGGTAAACAGTGCCGATGCCCACGCCCGCCCTATCCGCAATTTCACGAACGGGCGCATCCACTCCCGATGACGCAAAAACCGCCATGGCGGCTTGCAACAGCGCATCCGTGTTTCGCTGTGCATCCGCTCGAACAGGACGTCGTTCCTGGTTGGCATCATCGGAAATACTATTTTTGTCGTTTTGCGGCCCCAAGCCAAAACTCCTCTTGACAAAACGGAACAGTGTTCCGTATAATACGGTACGTTGTTCCGTTTTCCTACATTTTACCATAGACGGAGCGGTGAGCACTACGCAGTTCGATGAAAGGATTGACTATGACCACCATAACACCCAAGGTTTGGTTTATTACGGGAGCATCCAGAGGATTTGGACGCGTGTGGACAGAGGCCGCGCTCGATCGCGGTGACAAGGTTGCAGCAACCGCGCGCAACGTCGAATCGCTGGTAGACCTGGTTGAAAAGTATGGCGACCGTGTCTTGACACTTCCATTGGATGTTACCAACGAGGAGCAGGTGAGACTGGCTATCGACCAGGCGCACGCACATTTTGGCCGACTGGATGTGGTGATGAATAACGCCGGATATTCCCTATTGGGCACCATAGAGGAGGCCAGTGCAGATGAGGTGCGTGCGTTGTACGAGACCAACATCATTGGTACCACTTCGGTTATAAAAGCAGCACTGCCAAAGCTCCGAGCCCAGGGTGGCGGGCACATCCTGGGCATTTCCAGCGGTCTGGGACACTTCACCATCCCCTTTATTGGCTATTACTGCTCGTCTAAGTGGGCGTTCGAGGCCATACACGAGAGCCTTGCAGCTGAAATTAAGCCGTT
>DAIDKH010000083.1 GCA_027450145.1 Chthonomonadaceae bacterium
CTCAACTATATGTGAATATTGCTTCAAAGTTCCTCGACAAAGGATGTTACCCCTAGCGTTAACCTTGTTGTTCTCCAATTATCTTTTTCCGGATCAACTTGGCATTGGTTGTGAGCTTCCGTTCCAAACGGACATTGACGATACGTTCGAGCAGATCGTCGACAGTTTCCAATCTGATGACACGATTGAACCCGAGGCGATAGCTTTATGCAACCAGATAATTGAGGGGACTAGCAAATGGTCAAGGATACCGCGACGGCACAACAGGCGATTTGTGGCACTCGGGATATTAATTCGTAAATGTGCGGGTGACATAACTTTGAGCCTGTTTTCGGTGACCATTGAGCGTAGGATGCGTTACTAGGCTAGTGCCACCAACCTTACCGAAGAGTACACCTGGAACGTGGACAACACACTGGCTACCATGCTAGGCGGTGGTTACACGCGTGAGTTTGGATACAACGAAGAGTAGCAGCTGCTGAGCATATCGCATAGTGGCACGCTCGCCTACCAGTACGCATATGACGCGGATGGCAACCGTCGTTGAGCAAAGAAAATCGCCAACAACAAGCGGACCTGGCAACCCTGCGGCGTTGGGCGCGGTGCTGGTGAGGTGGAGGAGCAGGGCAGCGCCCGGACGTGAGCAACGAGTAAAACCAACCCGCAGTACCTGCAGGCAGGGGGCGGTATTCTTTTAACATATCTCATTGATTGCGCTGTTTCAATGTTAGAGTACAGCGCAACCTTGTTTGCGCAGGTGTTAACCAAATTAGGGCCGTCCGCGCTAATTGCTGAGGTTACGCCACTTGTTGACCATTGGGGACAGCGCGTTAACTTTGCTATGTTATTTGTATGTTTGCGCTGGCGTTCTGCAAGGCGCGCGTTAGTCTAAGAGTGTGAGATTGATGGTCGCATGTATTGTTGCCGGCTTTGAGCATGACATAGGTGTTGAGGGGTTAAATTCGATCCGCGAACAGGTAGGAACAAATGATTGACAAACTGCGCAGAAAGCTAAGGAGGGAACTCAAGTCCTTTCCAGCCAGGGAAAAATCTCGTATACCGCTGCCAAAAGAGGCGGCGGAGATTGTTCGCTTTCTCGTTGTGTGCGATTTTGATCATTTACCTCCTGTTGAGTGCGCGGATGCAGCGCTGACTTTGCAGCAGAGATATCACGACTTGTCGATGCGTAATCGCAAGTAGACGCTCACAGTGTATGTTTCATATGCATTACGTTTGATCGCTTTGGCAGCCTTTATTTTATACATCCTGTTGATTGACGGCCGAATGGATAACCTGCCGCGCGTGTTTGGTACCTGGCAGTCAAACCTTCTTTTAGCGTGTTTTGAGTTGGGAGGTGTTGGTGGCGCCATGCTGGAAAAGCGGTGTCAACGATTGATCGGCGACGAGCAAATTCAACAAGCTGAGAATATGTTGGTCAATGTACTGTATCGACTGCACAATGTCAACGGACTTTCAGCAATGGTTCAAGCGCTGTACTGCGACCCACTTCTTGCGCGACGAGAGATGTGGGATCGACTGCCCGCAAACCCGTACGCAGTTCTCTCCGACGTGTTGTTACATGCATGCAGGTGCCAATGTGAACCGTTACCGGCCAGGCACAATAGGATGTTAAGTGAACTGGCTCTGTCTTGCGAGTCTGTAGGTATTCGTGGAACTAACAACTTTGTATCAAGAGTGCTGGACTATTTTGAATCAAATCCTCACGGAAACGCACGCAACGCCAAAATGCTAGCCAACCAATGTAAATATGGTAAACATCGCGACCGCGCCTCCAGGCTATGGCAGGATATTGAAGTGCTTGAACACGATAAGGCGTCACTTCTACGCAAGGCGAGTGACGTTTCGACTGAAGAAACACTAGTTCACCTTGATCACGATGCCATTGTTACTGCGTTAAATGGTAATTCCGACGCGACTACTCAAACAACGGTCTTCAGGTCGTAAATCTGGTTTGTTGACTACGAATGGAGTAGCGGCCCGCGGTAGCGCCTACAGTTACGACAACGGCCCTAGTTTGAGCCGGGTTATCGACGGTGCCTCCAACTTCCTGGAGTAGTACCCTGGGCACAAGGGCTACGCACTGGCTACGATGCCAGGGAGTGGTTGCCGCGCGCGAGGTTGGGTACGACGACTAGGCGCAGCCGTAGATCATCTCGCGCACCGGCAGGCAAGCCCACCAGTACGCCTATGCCGCTGCAGGTTACAGAGGTGGTAGATCGCGAATTTAGAGTGAGTGACTTTGGAGCTACCACCTCGGTTAGAAATTCTGTAAGTGGGACGGTATATGGTTGAAGATTAAGCTACAACATACCGAACTCTCACGCAGGTGCTTCACAGAGGATAAACTAGACCGTTTCCTTCTGTGGGTCGGGCTCCTCAACTAATGGCTGGGCTTTGGCGGCAGTATTCTCGCTCACCTTGGCCTTGACGGTCTGCGCCCCCTGACGCGTCATATCCATAACTCCTGCTCCTACAGTGGATGCACTTTGTTTCATATTCGAGCCCATCTTAGCGACCATCTGCCGAATTCGCTCATCATCGGTTCTGAATTCCTTGAGCTTACCCAAAGACTCTGGATCATCGGATTGCCAATAAGGGCTTCCTGTAAGCCTAGCATTGGGGCATATAAAAATGTAGGGAAGGTCTTCAGTGGAGAATTGTAACTGCGAACGCAGCCATTGTAGGCCTCGCGCCTGGTGCCTAATTCATTTTGCAGCGCAACCATTCCTGACATAAGATCCTGGTACACTCTGCTCGCTTTAAGATCCGGAAACCTCTGTGCAGCAAGATTAACCATTTTGATGCTTTCTAGAGAGTCTCGGTATCCATCCACAATGGCATCGGTACCGGATTCCTTTGAGATGGATACCATTGTGAACTGCTCGTCCTTGGAGTATGTGCTAGCAATTTCCTGTAGTTTGTTCGCGAGGTCCGTGTACTTCTGCATTGTTGAGAAGATGTTGGCCAGGGCTTCTGTGACTGCTTCTGCCAATAACTTTAATCGATTGTAGTTCTTGACCACCAAAAATGCCACGATTATGATTACCAGTGCGAGGAAGTCTAACATGATGTTTAGGAACTCCTTTGAGGTTTGAAATGTGGATTAGTCCCTATCCTCAAGGTATGGGCTAATCCGCACATAAATGGTCGAAGGAACAACGAATCCGCATTCAGCAGTTTAAAACTAAATGTGCAGGTTGTCTGCGAGTAGTTGGCCCAAGTAGTGAGTTTGTATAATTTATAATTTAATTATACTATAATTGCTAACTGTAAAACCACAAATTGGAAAACTTGGCAATCCTGTGCACTACATAACGCGGCTGCATGCATATTTTATTGCACAGCGGTGGTGAATGAATCCTGAAACATTATTAGGCTTATATCTAACATATTCGACGAATATTCACCTGCCGCGGCAACACCGCAGACCTTGGATATCAGCTTCGCGGTCTTTTCTCCGTAACTACCGGTCCGGCGGGTCGCATTTGCGCCCAGTCCAGTTCAAATGGTCACGTCATTCCTTCGCACTCCGGTGGAGCGCACGCCCTTGGGTACATCGGGTTATTGAATGATCACTAGTGGTACCCGAAGCTCTTACGTGAGGACTGTCATTTGCAACCTGGTCAGGCTGGGTTGCCATTATGAAGCTTCGGGTAATCCTGGCTAACGCCTCTACAGGCCATCTCAATTCAACATAGTTCACTCGTTCTCGGAACGGAGGAGACAGTGCTGCCCGACCATTACTTCCTGCTTGCTCAAGCTACGGAACGAAGGGTACGGATGAGTGTATGGTGTGTTGGAAGTTATTTAGTAGGGAAGGATACTAGATGTGATTTGATGAATTCCCTCACGACGGCCGGTTTCGGCGGCAATAAAAAGCATGATCTACGTTTTAATTGGAGGTATTGGGATATGTCAGTTAACCTGCGCCGAGGGATTGCTCTAATTTGCATGTTCGCCGCTCTTAACCTACAGGGTAAGGTGGCAGCGGCGCAGGGCCCATCGAAGGTTCTATGGAACATCGGATCGCACAACAAATCCGATAGTGAATTTGCTCTGGCTCCAGGGGGCTACCAACACTTTGGTTCAGACGGAGTTTACCTGGTCGGTAGGTCCCGCAGCTACAATACATGGCCCTATGTGCAACCAGGGCCTCAAGATGCATGGGCAGGATCGCGCAATCACACTTTTCGTATTTTCTTTGCGCTCGCCAAAGTACCTGTGCGCTCAGTGTTCCGGTTAAATATTAACCTTTTGGATACGCAGGATGCCGTTCCACCAAAGATCCGCGTGTCGATAGGACACTTTGCTTTTTACAAGCAGCTGCAACCCGGAAGCGGCGACGCAACCGTGTTCGGTACCTCGCAAAACGGTCGTCCATCGGACGTTGCAGTCCCGATACCGACTTCTGCTCTACGTGCGGGGTCCAACGAGTTGTCGATAACCACGGTGGCAGGCAGCTGGATGCTTTATGATTCGGTCTCCATGCACTCCTCTAACGACGTTATGCTTTCGCAACTTCCTGCTCTGCACATAGTCAGTGTGCAAAGCAGCCCGTGGATTCTGCGACAGGGTGCGTCGGTCCATGGAACACAGTCGCTGTCTGTCACATTGTGGAATTACACCCGCGCGCAGAGGGGTGTTCTCGAAATTTTGGGCAAGACAGTGCCGACGACTGTGGCGGAGGGCTTGACTACGGCGGAGGTCCAGGTGCCATTAGTGCATCAACCGATACGCTCGTACTTTAAGCTCGTCGTAGGTCACAAGGTGGCTATCAGCAACCCGTTCCAGATCCTGCCTGTACGCCACTGGAAGGTCTATCTTATTCCTCACTCGCACGTCGACATAGGTTACACCGATCTGCAGGCGAATGTTCGTAAGAAGCACATTTCCAATCTCCTAACGGCTCTAGATCTCATACGTTCCAGTGGGCACAACCCGGTCGGATCCCGGTTTAAATGGAACCTCGAGGTCATCTGGCCGTTTAATACATATTTACCTACGGCGCCAGCGGCAGTTCGTAACCAGGTTGAAACTGACCTTAGGGCTGGCAGTTTAGGACTAGATGGATTCTACGGCAACTTGCTTACCGGTTTATGCACGTCTGATGAGTTGCTGCACGCATTTGATGACGGGCTTGTAATTGCATCGCGCGAGGGTGTGCCACTCACAGCAGGTATGCAGGATGACGTACCTGGCAATACCTGGGGTAACGTTAGTGCGCTTGCGCAGGCGGGCATAAAATACCTTTCGCTCGGACCAAATCCTGGAGATCGAATGGGGCAATCACTCATTCGGTGGCAGGACAAACCATTTTATTGGCAGTCGGAGTCCGGGCGCCATCGTGTCCTTGTGTGGATGGTGCATGGTGGGTATTCGCTTGGTGTTGGGTTGGGCGGTAATCTTACAGGCTTCTTACCTGGCTACCTTAGTGGACTTCAACGGGACGGTTACCCGTATGATATCACCTGCCTGCACTGGCTTTCTACTGGCGACAACGGCGCTCCGGACCCAGAGCTGGCTGCCACGGTAGCAGCCTGGAACAGGAAATACGTATCTCCCCAATTGATCATTTCTCGAACCGCCGCACCCTTTAAGGCACTGATTTCCAGATATGGCAACAAAATCCCGACTCTTCGGGGTGATTTTACACCCTATTGGGAGGATGGTGCCGGTACAAGCGCACGCGAAACCGCGCTTAACCGCAACGCTGCTGCACGAATAGAACAGGCGGAGGCGCTGTGGGCGATGTGCAACCGCGCTCCGTTTGCGTCTACCGCATTTCACGCTGCTTGGGATAACACTCTGCTCTATAGTGAGCACACTTGGGGAGCCTGGGATAGCACGTCCAACCCGGATCTGCCGTTCGTAAAATCGCAGTGGAAGGTTAAGCGCGCTTATGCTTACAATGCCGATAAGGAATCCCGCGCGCTCGTCCGACTGGCAACCGGTCAAGTTAACGCTGGTGTAAAGCGCTCGGCGGACAATGTGATGGTTTACAATACGGAGTCATGGAAGCGCAGCGAGGTTGTATTTCTCACTGCGAAGGCTAGTTACGCTGGGGATCGCGTGCAGACGGCAAACGGTACTCTGGTTCCGTCCCAGCGTCTCGCAGACGGTAGGCTTGCAATCCTCGCCCAAAATGTACCGGCTTTTGGCAGCAGGAAATATACCATTACAGCAGGTACAGCTCTCTCCCGAGGCGATGCTTCCGCATCGGTCGATAGCCTCTCTAACGGGGTATTACGTGTGCGCATTGATGGTGCGACTGGTGCAATCGCATGGATGAAGTTGGCGGGTTTAGATACCAACCTCGTTGAAAGCAAAAAGGATTGTCAGGTTAATTCTTATTTCTATTTGCTGGGAGGCGACTTGAAGAACCTCGTTACGAACGGGACGCCCTCTATTTCCGTTACGGATGCGGGACCTTTGGTAGCGAGCATAAGAGTAATATCGACGGCACCGGGATGCAATAGCTTAACCAGGACTGTGACCGTCTGTAGTGGGCAAGCGGATGTTCTGATTAGCGATAATGTTGATAAGAAAAAAGTTCTGGCATACGAGGGGGTACATATTGGTTTTGGGTTCAATGTACCGAACGCCGTAACACGCATGGATATGCCGTTGTCCGTGGTTAGACCGGGCATCGACCAGCTGCCTGCCTCGTGCATGAACTGGTTTCCGGTGCAGGACTGGGTAGATGTTTCTAATGGCCATTTTGGTGTTACATGGGCAACTCGGGATGCCCCCCTTGTTGAGGTAGGAGCGATTACGGCGGTAATGCCCGGTGAGGTATCACCAACAGATCCCCGGTGGCTAACGCACATAACTTCCTCGTCGAGGATCTACTCATGGGTGATGAATAACCACTGGCACACAAATTATCGTGCCTACCAATACGGACCCGTCGACTTCCGCTATGCCATACGGCCACACCTCGGCTGTTCACTGTCTCAAATGGCCCGATTTGGCATGGGCTTTTCACATCCGCTGCTTGCAATGAACTGCGGAAGCATGGATCCTGTGCCCTCGCTTCTTACATTGTCTACCAATCAGGTTGTCGTGCGGGAAATAGAACCACTGTCCCATCAACGCGGGTATCTTGTCCGCTTATGGGGTGCATCCGGTAAAACGACTCGTGTGACGCTTACCTGGCGGGGAACTAAGGTTCGAAGTGCCTACTTAAGCAACACGAAGGGCACGAAAATCAGGAAAGTCGGTCCGGTTGTTTCTGTACCCGGATTTGGCTTGGTTACACTGCGAATTAAGTAATTACTACTGACAACCTAGCTGGATGTGATTTCGTTTAATGGTTTGAGGCTGAATGCGCGCCGACAGCCGGACCGCGACAAGGGATCCGCTATTTAGAGGAACCCCGGGCCCGTTCGCCGGGGTTCCACAGAATGACGCACTTTTTGGGAGTGCATTGCTTACATTTTTAAACATATTATTTGGAACTGATATGATTGCGCCGCAGTAGAAGAACTAGAATATCAGGCGGCGGCCAGGAGCATGAATAGGTGGTTTTACCTCGTGATACTAGAAACGAACTGTTACCATGCGGTACCTCTGCGCCCGATTTCTACTCGCCGTTGAGCGACGGCAGGATGATACGGTTGTCGAGTTTCATCGGGAAGCAACGCGTGCTGCTGGTGTTTTATCCCGGCGATTACACACCGGTTTGTACCAAGCAACGCTGTGCCCTGCGTGATAGCTGGCGGTCGCTAGAGCATCATAAGACGGCTGTTCTTGGAATAAACCCTGCACCTGTTGCGCTTCATCGCCTGTTTGCTGCCAAGAACCGACTACCGTTCCCGATCGTCAGTGATCCACACGGCAGAATTGCGGCCGCCTATGGCTGTCGTGGATGGCTGGGCTCCAATGTTCGGACCGTCTATTTGATCGACGGATTTGGAAACGTGGCGTGGGTACAGACCGGCGTTCCGTCGATTGACGATGTCGTCTCTGCAATTGCAAACTTACGAGACAACCTCTCGTAGCGATTAGCTAATAATTACAGGAGTGTTAGAGGCATTCATGAAATCATCGTCCCCGTCAACAGTTGTTCGTTCCGGCGACGTTCTAAGCCGGCCGGTAACGATGTTCGCCGAGACTTCGCTGCAGGAGCGTTCCGACCCTTCCATTCCTCGCGAGAATGCCGTGAGTAGTCGACGCGAACGACATCAAGCCATAGTCGTTGGTGCGGGACTTGGCGGCCTTTCGGCAGCAATTCACCTGGCAAATCGTGGTTGGAATGTGACGATTCTCGAGAAAAACCACCACCCCGGCGGCCGCATGAACGTGATAAGGGAACAGGGTTTTACGATCGATATGGGGCCCACCATGTTGATGATGCCCGAAGTTATCCACGAGCTGTTTTCCACGTGCGGGCGAAGTAGTGCCGATTATCTAACAATGGAACGCCTACTTCCAGCCTACAGAATATTGTGGCCGGATGGTACATCGCTAGATATGGGTGTATCACTTGATGACTTGCGGGCGCAGATCAGCACGATAGCCCCAGAAGACGTTGCAGGTATCGATCGGCTGTTCGAAGCGATGCGATTGAAATATGAAAACGCTCGCCACAACTTCATAGAACGTCCTTTCAATTCGTTTCGCGATATGCTTGCTCCTCAGACCCTTAAGGGATTGGCAAGGGCCTTACCTCTAGAAAGCGTGTATACCTTCGTTAGCAAGTTCCTTCATTCGGAGCGATTGCGTGAGGCATTCTCGTTTCAGACGCTGTATCTAGGCATGAGCCCATTCGACTGTCCTGCAATCTACGCGCTCTTGCCCTATATTGAAAAGGAGTTTGGAGTTTGGTACCCAACCGGTGGAACTGGCCAACTCGCACTGGCGCTGGAACGGCTTCTGGGTGAACTGGGTGGAACGGTGAAATATGGTGCAGCGGTTGAAGAGGTTCTGGTTAGGAATGGCCGAGCGGTCGGTGTTCGTTTGGAGGGTAACTGCGAGTTAACGGCGGATGCGGTTGTCTGCAATGTGGATGCGCCCGCTGCCTACCGCAATCTAATTGCCCCGCAGCATCGGCGCAAGTATACGAACAGCAGGCTTGAGAAATACGAGTACGGTTGTTCCGGGTACCTCCTGTACTTGGGAGTGAAAGACTTACGGCACGAATACAAACACAATATGATTGTTCTGAGTGACAACTACCGCGAAGTCCTGGAGGATACCTGCCACAGGGGGCGCTTACCAGAGGAACCGGCATTGCATGTCTGCATTCCTACAGTCACGGATCCATCGTTAGCTCCTGCGGGTCACGATGTTGTCTACGTGTTGGTTCCTTGCGCCAATACACAGGGCACGATCGACTGGTCTACAGAAGGACCGAAACTTCGCGAGCGCACCTTAGCAAAGCTGGAGGCCTGTGGATTGCCTGGTTTGCGTGACAAAATTGTGTTTGAGCGTTCATTCACTCCGCCTGAATTTGAGAGGCTGTATGGATGTTACGCTGGCGCCGCGTACGGCAGTCTCACTCCCTCCTTCCTGCAGTCGGCATGTTTTCGGCCGCGTTGCAAGAGCGAGGACCTAGAAGGTTTGTACTTTGTTGGCGCTGGTACGCATCCAGGCGGCGGGGTACCGATTGTACTCACCTCGGGCCGACTAGCGGCGGAGGCTGTTACACTTTCAGCGTTCGACTAACCTCTAGGGCGGCTTACCCATCGGTATTGTGCACCTATTGGAACATCAATGCTCTAAATGTAATCGTATTAATAAGTGTAGTGGCTTATGAAGTGGGAAATTGGGGGTGTAATATGAGGATCCATTCACTTAAGACCATAGCGACTGTGGTACTGTGCATTTCCGTGCTCGCTACAGTGGCACATGCGGCGCCTGCAACGAGTTCCAATTCTTATGACCCGCGGTTGTTACCAATGAATGAGTCGCAGCTCGTACAGCAGCTTCAGTCGACGTCTCCATCCTCTGCACAATTCGCTGTTTTGTTCGCGCGAGCCCAAAATAGTGGCCTGATGGGCACGTTAGTCGCATACCTCAACAGGCTGGTGAGCCAAAATCCATCGGATGTTTACGACCGGATATGGCTTGCAAATGGGGCGGCGGGTCTCGCCAATGAAGGACTACAGGCGACCGCTACCACGCCAGGAACGATACCAACATTGGATCAGCAACATGAGGCCATTGGTGCTGCGTCGAGAGCCTCTACACTGCTTCAGCAGGCAAAACAGCAACTTCAAGCTGTCGTTGCAGTGCAGCCGAGCAATGCGTTAGCGCAAAGTAGCCTTGGGTGGTTCCTTGTTCAGCAGTACAATGCAATCCCTGGTTTACAGACCGAAGGTTTTTTGCGCCTGAACCGTGCTGTTACCCTCGCTCCAGGCGATGCTCTCCTCTGGTACAACCTCGGGAGCGCTTATCTGTTACCAGATCCCCATGGGGCTTTGCCAAATCGTTACCACCTAGCAGAGGTGGCATTGAAGCAGGCGGTTAAATTAGATAAGACGTTTGCGGCACCTCATGTATTGTTGCAGGGTATCTATCGGCGGTTTAACGAGCCCAAGCGTGCGGCTGAAGAGGCACAGGCGATTGCGCAATTAACGCCAAATGCGGTAACAAAGTAACTAGAGATTCGACTTCTGTATGTGTGAGCCCCTGCTTGCGAATTATTCAATGGCAGGGGTGCTGTTTAAGTATTAATTCACAAAGCGGAGTAGTAACTCCCAGCCTGGGGTTATTCCTGTGTGCCACTCTACGGATGACGCTCTGGGTCTGGACCTTCACCGTGAGAATGGTACAAGTCGACTGTGAATTAATTCCTAGTAGAGCGGTGTGTCCCACATTGCCCAGACGTCGTCATATGTTGACGACTTTACGTGTTCGTCTGCAAACAGCACATTGTAGCGCCTATTCCGCATAGCCGTGCTTCCAGGAAAAAACCCCGAAGGACCTACTGCTTCGTCACCTGGACCGCTGCCGTGCCAAAGCCCTGAGGCGTCTAGCAGTACGTTGATTGCAGCAGGCTGGCTGAGTGACGTGTCACTTGCGTGTCTAAACGCCAGTTCTGTGCGGTAGAGGTAACTGGTGTGGTACTTGTCGTACATGGTAGGTGCACATGCTAGAACCTGTCCTGTAAAGTCCTCGATGGTTGATCCGTAGTCAGAGGGGCACTCGAACAGCCGATGCGAGTGCGTGTAAGGGTAGAGAGCGTCGTATATCCATGGCATGGAGCCTAGCTGCGCCTGAAAGGCTGGATACTTGCTCCAGATTACCGGTGTGTAGAGATCGGTGGGATCCTTGGCAAACGGGTAAAGCCCATCATAATCCGTGGTGTACATACTTATCGCCAGGCCAAGTTGATGCAAATTGGAAACGCAAACAGTAACTTCCGCCGAATTCCTCGCCTTTGCGAATACGGGAAACAGGAGTCCAGCCAGGATGGCTATTATCGCGATTACCACTAACAATTCAATCAGTGTAAAAGCAGTTGCCTGTTGCAGGGGGGATTGTTGCTTCACGTCAACCTCCAGGTTGGTAAATGTAACCTTTTAGCAGGTGATTTGCGACCTAATAACTCACGTCAATTATCTCAAGTATTAATGCCGTCGTCGTAATGTACAGCGGCTTCAAGGTGCGGGATCGCCCGCTGGCACTACAAATGGCGTGATAAACCGGGTCGTGTTATGCCGCCACAACCACGAATTCTCTCCATGCATTGCCAACAGAGAACAAATTACTATACTGGGCTGCGTCGGCATGCTCTAATCCCATTCGACCAGCTCTATTGGATTTCCTCCTAGCGGCGGATTCCGCTCAGTTGCCGGTCGTTTCGTCTCGATTTCTCTAATGAATAAAGAGGCGCAGGGGTACAATGAAAGTATCATGACAACAGCAAATGCACCTACACGAATAGACGACCCCATCAACGCGGCCATACTTGCAATTTCCGAGGACCGCATTCAGGGTTTCGAAAAATATCCCTTTGAAACAATTGCGCGCCTTGCTGAGATCGACTGCGATGTCGTTCTGGAACGAGTACGCGCCATGCTGAGCGCAGGCGTGATTCGTCGCGTTCGGCAAACGTTAATGGCTACTAATCTTGCCCAAGGATCGCTGATAGCCTGGCAGGTGGACAACGATCGCCTGGACGCGGCATTTGATACCATGTACCACGATGACCCTTTCTCGGGGCACGTGGTAATTCGTACTGCCGATCCTGCAACACCTGGTGCTGCGTACCGTTTGTGGACTACATTGAAGGTTCCGCAGGGGTTCTCGATGCACAAACACTGCGACTATCTAAAAGAGAGGGTAGGCGCACGATCCTATCTTCTCATGCCCGCCAAGGCGCTCTTCGTGCTTGGCGTTGGACACGTGCGTCGTCGGGGAATTCCCATAGGAAGCATGGCAGATGTTACTGCAGAACCGCATACCACTGAAGTGGTAGAGCTTAGCGATCTTGACTGGAGCGTTCTAACACCACTCAAGCGTGAATTTGAGATGGGCGAAATTACGCGCGATCCGTGGAAAAAGCGTGCTGATGAAGCGGGTGTGGATTTCGATACCTTCTGCAGCGTGGCGGAGTCGCTGAATGAGAGAAAGGTAATTGGTCGATTCTCTACGTTCCTGGAGCACGCCAAACCCGATACCGAGGGTGAACGACAGGTGACCCGTTACAATGGACTGTTTCACTGGGCTGTGCCCCCTGGTCGTGAAATGGAAGCGGGCGCCGAAGTTGGGCGCTTTCACATTATGACGCACGCGTACTGGCGCGAGGGCGGTCCCGAATTTAGAAATGTCAATATAATGGGAGTGGCACACGGCATGGATAAAGACGTGCTATTGCAGCACAAGGCTGCAATAGACCGGCATCTAGAGTCCATCGGGATACCAGTGAATTACACTAACGTCTTCTGGGGCGGCCGCAGCGAGATTAAGCCCAGCGAGATTGCGCCAGCAGCGTATGAAGACTTTTGCCGAGCCAATGGTATTGATCCAGCATCCATGCGTGGCCCAGCATTGGAGGTCTGAAGTCGGCGACCCTTAGTCGAGCAGAGTTCTGCTGCTCGACTTTTTTCATTTGGGGCTCTGAAACTACCTTGACATCCGCCAGTTGCTATGGCATACTTTTAGGGCTTGAGGGAAAACCTCCTGAATGAGGTTGCAAATTGATCTCGCAGGGGACTTTCAAGCCGCAAAGCCGGATACCAGCATAGATTGGTATAGAGATCCGGCGTTACCTTTACAACGGAATAACGAATAGACATTGCAGGAAGTGTTTTGAGGGGGCACAGTGCTCTGCTATCTTCCTTTCCGTCGATAGTGGATAAAGTGCTGTGCGTTAAATATGCGGTCATAGATGCTCGTGCTACAAGATATGTTAAGTATCTGGTTGTACGTGTTGGATAGTAGTTTGCAAGACTAGTGTTGTGTAGGCTTGCTATATTGTTGCTTTGTTGTAGAGATACATCGGGGTGGCAAGAAGGTGAGTGTGTGCAGCGCGAAGTTTTAAAGATATGAAGGGCTGCTGGTGAATGCCTTGGGGCGACGTGCCGACGAAGGACGTGTAAAGCGACGAAACGCGGTAGGGAGCAGCAAACGCGCTTTGATCTACCGATATCCGAATGGGGCAACCCGTCAGGTGTAACGACCTGTCATCCGTAATGGAGGGGCACGGGGGGAACTGAAACATCTAAGTACCCCCAGGAAGAGAAAACAAAAGTGATTGTCCTAGTAGCGGCGAGCGAACGGGCAGAAGCCTAAACCGTTGGGTACGCTCAGCGGTGTTGTGGGGCCAACATAGCGTTAATGTATGATAGTCAGGAATATGCCTGGAACGGCGAACCGAAGAGGGTGAGAGT
>DAIDKH010000084.1 GCA_027450145.1 Chthonomonadaceae bacterium
GTTCATTAGGATCTACTAGAACGCTTACCGAAAGTGTAAGGTGACCATGTGAGAGGTTTATCGATTTTCGAGAACAACCGCGCAATCTCATTGGCTTGACGTTACCTGTTCCCGTCGCTTACTCCCGCGCACCTAGACCTTTTACGTGCTTAAGCGTGCTCCATAACTGACTCCCCATCCAACGTTCGCTCGCTGAATGGCGCAGGTGACGAACTGTACATTTTGGTCTTTGCCGTAGAGGTTTCAGGCATGGTGTGCGTGAAGCCGTGTGATGAACCTCTACCACGATTTTTTAATTAATATTGAAGAGTAACACCTGTGTTCTCTCCGCGAACCTCCCGTTGCGGTACGCCGGACCGCCGCTTGAATTGCTATGCGCAATTCTACGGTGTACAGTCAGAATGTATGCATAAAATAAAGAAATTAGGGACTTGACAGTTCTGAGATATAGCAGTATAACTATAAGTGAATAAACAATCTAGTGAACAGAGCGTAACCCGCACTGTTTCTACTACAGAAAGCAGTAAATAACATGGCACGCATGACACCAGTAACCCTCGAGAGCGCAAGCGGTACCGCAAAAGTGATGCTTGAGAACGTACAAAAGCACCTGGGTGTAGTCCCGAATATGATGACACTTATGGCCCAATCTCCATTGGTTCTTGAGTGCTACGTGAACTTTAACGGAGCACTCTCAAAAGGCACCTTAAAGCCAACTGTTAGAGAGCAAATTGCCCTGGCCGTAGCGGAGGTCAATGAATGCGAGTACTGTCTTGCAGCGCATACCGCGATAAGTAAAATGTTGAAAATGGATGATGACGTCATATTAGCTGCGCGCAAAGGTGAAGCGGCTGATCCTAAAATTGCACCTGTACTCAATTTTGCCCGCCTTGTCGTTAAGCACCGTGGCAAAGTGAGCGAGGCAGATATATTGCGGCTCACCGAGGCGGGATATGATGAGGCTCAAATAGCCGAGATTATTGCAAACGTGGGGCTAGCGGTATTCACAAACTATTTTAATGTGGTTGCCCAAACCGATAGCGATTTTCCTGCTGCACCGTCACTTGTGCAGTAAGCATTTACGCAGCAATTAACGTTGCCTTTCAGGCGGCCCGCACATCATAGAGATGTTAGCGGGCCGCTTTTACATTGATGCGCTGACCTAAGCTTAAGCCAAACCTTGTCCCTCACGGAACTCTAGACAAACGTGCGCAATTTTATGTGGGATGTGATTCAAGAGTTAAAAATCCTGGCAAATCGTATATTGTGCTAGAATATCGTCTACGCAATCGTAGTATTCTGTGAGGAGCAAACATGACAAGAGCCAATAATATCGCCGACGAGCTGCAAATGGACGACAACGAAGCCGTTATCGGTTCCGCACATACTCGGTTGGGGCAGGCTCCTAGCCGTGACATCATACGAATACGCGGTGCGCGCCAGAACAACCTTAAAAACATTAACCTTGATATTCCCCGTGACAAGCTGGTTGTCATTACGGGGCTGAGCGGATCAGGTAAATCCTCGCTAGCCTTCGACACGCTTTATGCCGAAGGGCAGAGACGATATGTGGAGAGCCTTAGCGCCTACGCCAGGCAGTTTTTGGGCCTTCATGACAAGCCGGACGTCGACCAAATTGACGGCCTAAGTCCAGCAGTTTCTATCGATCAGAAGTCTACCAGTAAGAATCCGCGCTCTACCGTTGGTACTGTTACTGAGGTATACGACTACCTTCGACTGCTGTTTGCTCGCGTAGGTGTGCCGCATGACCCTAAAACTGGTTTGCCGCTTACTCGGCAGTCTATTGAAGAAATGGTAGATAAGGTCATAGCGCTACCAGAAGGTTCTCGAGTTCAGATACTCGCTCCCATCGTGCGCGGTCGCAAGGGCGAATATAGAAAAGAGATGGAGGATGTACTCAAAGAGGGGTTTGTTCGGGCTCGCGTAGACGGGGCCCAAGTAGACCTTTCGGAGGAAATCCCCACGCTTGCACGCTACAAGCAGCACACTATTGAAATTGTTATCGACAGGCTTGTCATTAAGGACGGGTTAAGAAGCAGGGTAACGGACTCTTTGGAGCAGGCGTTGAAACGCGGCAAAGGAGTAGCAGTAGCTGAGGTGCTTGCGCGTGACGACGTACCTGGTTACGACCTTCATTTCACGGAGAACTTTTCCTCGGATGAGAGTGGCTTCTCGTTCGACGAAATAGAGCCTAGGCTCTTCTCCTTTAACTCACCGTATGGCGCCTGCCCGGAATGCCATGGCCTCGGCTTCCTTAAAGAATTTGACCCGCTTTTGATAGCGCCGGATCGATCACTCAGCTTGGATAAAGGGGCCCTGCGTCCGTTCGTGCCCAGCTCACCAAACGGTCCGCGCTTGCACGACTATCTGCGCGGACTTTTCGACGGAGCTGCCCGCAAGCTTGGATTCACCCTCAGCACCCCGTTGAGTGAATTGTCTGACGAACAGATGAATGCCTTAATGCACGGAACTCGTGGAAACGTGTCCATAGAATTCAGAAGCAAATGGGGGCGAGTTCGTAAATTTGAGAGCGAGTTTACTGGTGTTATTCCCATGCTGGAGAAGCGCCTGTCCGAAACCACTTCGGATGGTTATCGCGAGGTTTTGGAGCAATACCAGCGTGAGAACCCATGCCCCGCTTGTAAGGGGCTGCGCTTGAAGCCAGAGGCACTCTGCGTGCGTGTGGCGGGCAACAACATTTCTCATCTATGCGCTTTGCCTTTAGACCGTCTCGCGGATTTGTTTGATTCGTTGCAGTTTAGCGAACGCGAAATGCTTATCGCCCGTCAGATCGTGAAAGAAATTCGCGCACGTCTCGGCTTCCTGGTTAATGTGGGGCTTAATTACCTTACTCTTAATCGTTCAGCGCGGACTCTCGCCGGAGGCGAGGCGCAGCGAATACGCCTTGCCACACAGATAGGTTCAGGGCTCATGGGCGTTCTGTATATTCTCGATGAGCCCTCCATAGGCTTACACCAACGTGATAACACCAGGCTAATTGAGACACTTCTTCGGCTTCGTGACCTGGGTAATTCCATACTTGTAGTCGAGCACGATCAGGAAACGATGGAGGCTGCGGACTGGCTTATTGACATTGGGCCGGGTGCAGGAGAGCATGGCGGTGAGGTCGTTGCCGAGGGTACTCCGGAGGAAGTACGCTCACACCCTGCTTCAATAACAGGGCAATTTCTTTGCGGTGAACGCGAGATTGCCGTGCCACTCGTTCGGCGGCAGGCAGGCGAACGAGCGATTACACTTCGTGGTGCGCGAGCTAACAACCTTCAGGCGGTTACAGTCACCATACCATTGGGCCTATTTGTTGCGGTGACTGGCGTCTCTGGTTCTGGAAAATCGACGCTTGTACAGGAAACGCTGTTTCCGCTGCTGATGCACAAGATCTACGGCTCCCACTCAGTTTGGGGGATTCACGACTCCATTGAAGGGGTGGAACTAATTGACCGTCTTATCGATATTGACCAGTCACCTATTGGCAGGACGCCCCGTTCCAACCCGGCGACCTACACGGGGTGCTTCGATCTTATTCGTGACCTGTTTTCTAAAACACCCGACGCACGTACTCACGGTTACCAACCTGGACGGTTTTCATTTAACGTAAAAGGTGGGCGTTGCGAAAATTGTAAGGGTGATGGCATTCTCAAGATCGAGATGCAATTTCTGCCGGACGTTTACGTGCCGTGCGAGGTGTGCCACGGACGTCGTTACAACAGAGAAACCCTGGAAGTTAAGTATCGCGGCAAGTCAATTTCTGATGTGCTCGACATGACGGTTTCCGAGGCCCTGCAGTTCTTCAATGCCTTGCCTGCGATAGCACGAAAGATGCAGACCTTGCACGACGTGGGGCTTGATTACATTCGACTGGGCCAGCCGGCTACGACGCTTTCCGGTGGGGAGGCACAGCGAATAAAGTTAGCTACCGAACTGGCAAAGAGAGCGACCGGTAAGACTCTCTATATTTTGGACGAACCAACGACGGGGCTGCACTTTGCCGATGTAGAGAAGCTTATCGGTGTATTGAACAGGCTTGTAGCTGCGGGCAATACAGTGCTGGTGATAGAACACAATCTCGATGTAATAAAAACAGCGGACTGGATTATTGACATGGGGCCCGAGGGTGGCGAAGGCGGAGGCACTGTAGTTGCTGTTGGCACACCCGAACAAGTAGCCGCCGTTCCGCAGAGCCACACAGGAAGATATCTTCAGAAGGTTCTTGGTAATCGACCTATACCAGAGAGTGCTCCCGTTACTGGCCCGACCGCCGCGGCAGTTCCCGCTCGCAAGAAGAAATCTAAGAGCGAAGGATAGCACGAACAGGTGAGGCGTCGCCGTCTGAGATTTTAAGAGGAAGAGCGATCAACTCGTAAACTCCGGGAGACGCGTCCTCCAACCATGCCGACTCCAGAATGTGTATTCCTGCGCTAAGCAATCGATTGTGGTTTGGCAACGTCTTACTCTCGATTGCGTCTACCGAAGGAACGTCCAACCCCACTAGCGTGACCCTATGATCCGCGAGAAGGTCAATCGCTTGTGGCGTAAGCAGTGGGATGCGGGTGGGAAAAACTGACCTGTCCAACCACGAACTGGTTCGTAGTAGCACTCTAGGCTGCCATGTGCCTACACGGCTATCTATCACCTCTGCCGAAATTGTATCAAAGCCCTCCACGTCCACTACTACGGCAGGCCCAACGTAGACCTCAATGTCCACTGTGTCCAGCTTAGCTCCGGTCATGGAGAAGTGCCATGGTGCGTCAACATGAGTTCCAGAATGCAGGCTCATGCGGAGCGAGCTTAGGTTGACCGATGCTCCCTCGTCCATCAGCAACTCATGGTGAATGACAACGGGGGTGTCACCTGGCCACGGCGCGGCTTGCGATGAGAGTACGGTTGAAATGTCTATTATTGGCATTGCAGGTGGTCATACCTCCTCTGAAAGTCAACTTTCCGGTGAGCTAAGGTATGAGTCCAGGTTGCAAATGCTGCCAGTCAGTGGGATGTTCTAGCAGCATGGCTATCTTCTGAATAGCTTGATAGCAATCCTTAAAGCTTGTAAACAGTGGGGCGGGCGCCAACCTCACCATGTCGGGTGGACGATAATCCGGTACGACACCGTGCGCTCGTAGAGCCTGACTTAAACCAGACGCACCAGATAGCTGCAGAGTTACGTGCCCGCCCCGTTGGTTAGGATCCTCTGGTGTTATCACTCGCACCGCGGAGAAAGCTGGATCACTCTTGAACATCCTGAGCATAAAATCCGTTAATTCAATAGATTTGCGGCGGATCGAGCGTATACCCGCCTCCTCAACAATGTCTAGAGCCCCCTCGAGCGGCGCCATGCTTAGAATATTGGGTGTCCCTATTTGTAATCGTCCCGCTCCCTCGGCAGGTTCAATTATGGAAGCCATCCGCATCTGCTTATCTTTTGCCGAGCCAAACCAGCCCGCTAACCCCGGTTTAATATCCCAATGTCGGCGATTGAGGTACAGCCCGCCGGTAGCTCCTGGGCCGCCATTGAGGTGCTTGTAACTACACCAAAAAGCAAAATCGACACCCCATTGATCGAGGTGATGCTCCACCGAACCGATGGAATGGGCGCAGTCGAAACCTATAATTGCTCCTGCGTCATGGGCTGCCTCGGTGAGCCGACCCATATTCAACATTTGTCCAGTGGTATAAACAACCGCAGGCAGAACCACCATTTGTGCGCCGGCCATTGCCTCAATGAGCGCACTCTCTTGCAATAGGCCATTCTGTCCGGGGGCGACTAGTCTTAGTACATACGCAGGATCCAATCCACGCAACTCCACTGAGCTTCTCAGGGCGTATAGATCGCTTGGAAATGCGCTACAATCCGCAACAATTGTTGGTTGAGGCTCGCGTGGCAAGAGGGAAGCTAGCAGTTGATGGAGGTTTGTTGTTGTAGAGCCCGTAACGACGACAGATTTCTCTTCTGCGCCAAGCAATGCGGCAACTCTTCCACCTAAACGCTCTGCCAATGTAAACCACGGACTTGAGCCACCGGTCCATCCCTCTATAAGCTGCGTTTTCCACGCAGTAACGGCTGCAAGAATTGCCCGTTCGGCCTCAAAACAGAGTGGTCCAAGCGAATTGCCATCAAGATATATCATGTTTAGAGGCAGGTAAAACCTGCCTCTAAACCGAGCCAGTGTATCTCTCTCATCGAGTTCTTCGGCTTCCTCAAGGAGAGATTCGTTACGCGGCCGATTTGCATTAGCCATTATCACTATGACTTGCTAAGTTCCGAAGTGCAGTTGGGACACCGGGTAGCAGCGATAGCGACCGTGCTTATGCAGAACGGACATTCTTTCGTTGTGGGATCGCTAGGTGGCGGTGCTTTCTTCAGCTTTGCGAGAAGCTCAATCATCACAAATATTGCGAAGGCAATGATGACGAAATTAATAATGGTATTAACGAATGAGCCATAACTCAACACCACTGCTCCCGCCTTTTTGGCGAGATCCAGAGTGGCGTAAGGCGGTGGAGTGGTGCCATCCTTCAGTACGAGGAAGAGGTTATTGAAATCCACGTGTCCCAGCACGAGGCCAATTGGCGGCATGATAATATCATTGACGAACGACGTAGTGATCTTGCCGAATGCACCGCCGACTACCACTGCAACAGCGAGATCTACGACATTGCCTCGCAGAAGGAATGCTTTAAAATCCTGAGTGAAGCTCATCTGGCGCTCCTTTGTAATGAAGTGAGAGCATAATGCTGGGTTGTTCCCAACTGCGAACCGCAGGTACACGGTATTCGGTGAGAGATGCTGGTGTTGTTGTGCATTGCAAACACATTTCACCAGAGGATTGGAATATATTACCCGTCAAGGAAATGATAGGGTGGGCCCTTCGGTTTCCGCAAAATCCTTGGTCGACAAACGGCGAATTTAGACCGACCGGTCTTTCTCATTTTACCGCAAAATACCAAGTAGAACTGCCTAATGGCTACTTGATGTTCGACGCCGACCAGGCACCGGCCGCTAGAGCGCATTGAAACAGCAGAGGCTCAAGTTGGGGTACACGCCCCATACTTTTGAGAGTAGGATATAGCTCGAGATAGGTTTTCCAAATATTCTCTATCTCTACTGTAACAAGGGTATGGCGGGAATGAGCAACATCAAGAGCATGTTGTAAGCCAGTATCGGCGAAGTCATTCGGAATGGGAATTGTTGCCGGCGCCAGCAGTACTGACTTGATGATTGTAAGTGAGTGGTGGCTCACGCCATTGTGCCTTGCCCGAATGTCATTGGTTCCGGCCCGCAAGCACATAACAGGAGCGCCACCGAGAGAATACGCCGCATTTAGTGCGACGCCCTGGTCGATAGCTGAGAAGCCATATGGTGTGTCGGTACCCACATTTCCAGGTCCGGGACCAACGACTATTACGTCTGCGTGAAGAATTTCTTTAGCTGCAATCAGCCCAGAAAAAAGATTGACCGCCTCCAGATCGCCGCCAAAAGCCTGGCCGCATGTTACCGTACCGCATAGTAGTCCCTGATGTCGCAGGTTCCTGGTAAGGTCACTAAAGGGCAGTGCTAGTGCGGCTTGATCGGTCATGACGAATGCCAGACGCGCTAATCGTTTTGCAACCCGTCCAACCCCGTGACAGATGGCGGCTAACTGGCTATGAAGCTCGATGGCGATGACTGGCGTACCCTGAAGGTCTGTTGCGCCCTGCATTTGCTCATGATGAGGGCTTTCTTGAGCTTCGCAGGAAAGTACGGGTAACTGAAGGGGCGTGTATCGCAGCTTCATGATGTGCCCCGGAACCTCGGCGGTTTCGGGTGCATGGCCGCAGCAAATGGCAAAATCATTGCCGCCTGTCCCTAAAGAGAGTTGTACTGCGGTTGTGTTAATTAGTATCGCATCGCCAATGGTGACAGGTCCTGTGAGCGGTGGGTAGACAACAACATGGTGCATATCGCCCGAGCCTAGGGACCGAGCACTCACTCGCTGCAAATCGCCGTCGTTAAACAGAACCTCATGAACGACGGCGATTTCACGTACTAAAACCGGTCCAGCCGATCTCATCGGGTGAGAGTAACCTTGCTGAGCCCACGTGGACGATCCGGATCGGCGCCTCTCGATACCGCAAGATGACAGGCAATTAACTGGCCCGGCACGATAGCCACGATAGGGCTGACCAGCTCATGGACCGACGACGGCAGGCGTACCGGCGTTCGGGCCAGGTGGAGCGCTTCTGGATTGTTAGCAACTATAATCAACTCTGTGCCCTGTTCATTTAGGCGGCGCGCCAGGTCGGTCATCATGCCATAGGTACTACCATCCGCAATGTACATAAAGACAGGGAAGCCATTCGTAACCATTGCTACAGGGCCGTGCAGAAAATCGGCACCGGAATATGGCTTTGCGACAAGGTAGCTGGTCTCAGTCATTTTGAGCGCGGCCTCTAGTGCGGTACATTGGTTCAGCCCCCTGGCTAAAACAGCACATTCCTGTATATATCGATACCGCTCAACTGCTAGTGCAACCTCTGAATCGACCTTGGTGGCCTCTGCGATGAGCGCTGGGAGGCGTTCGATTTCCTGTCGCAATAGAGAGTGTTCTGCCCAGTGAGCGGCAAGCAATGCCACGTTCGCCAATGAAGCCGTATAGGTCTTCGTGGCGGCTACTGCCCGCTCCTCACCTGCGTGGCACAGAAAGGTGTAATCGCTTACTTCTGTAATTGGAGATCCGTCAACATTGGTGATACATGCGGTAATGGCGCCAGATTTGCGCGCGGAGGCCAGTGTCTGAACGACGTCCGTACCCTGGCCGCTCTGCGATATACCTATTGCCAGGGTATTGTGCAATTTAAGCGAGGCACCATACAGCGTAAAAACAGACGGCGCTGCAAGTGTCACTGGAACTCCGCACACAATTTCAATTAGATATTTAGCATATGTTGCGGCATTATCAGAGGTGCCTCGTGCAGCAATGAGCACCTGCTGAATCGACTTGGAACGCAGGTCTTTGGCTACTGCCGCCCAATTATCTGACTCGCGCTCCAGTACACTACGTACTGCAGTAGGCTGCTGGTAGATCTCATCAAGCATTAAAGACATAATATGCCTCCTCAATTTAATTCTATCCATCGTCAACATCTGACGGTTGAATCCACCGGTAACCGCACCGCAGCAGAATATCGCCCAATTTACGTTACCGTATAAAGCTAAAAATCGTCCGCCGTAAGATACGTACCCCTGCAACGGGCAGAGAGCAGGGCTCTCGCGGCTTCGGTTCCAGTTGGCAGTTGGACCGCTGAAGGTTCCTCCAAGCCAAATAGCAGCTGAAAAGCACTAGCCTGCGGGATGACCATGTTTTGTGGCTGGCTTACGAGTTGAAGACGCAACCCGTGATCGTCGGTCGTAAGAGACAATGGCGGACCATCCGGGTTTTCGATTGCCAAATCTACTGATGGCCGGCCTGCTTCTACCCAGCGATCGTTTATTTCAGGCAATAGTGCCATGAGCAGGTTGTCATTGTTAACGATGCGAAACATCATGCCGCCACCGTGTGAGCCCTTTAAGCCCAGCAATAAAGTCGCCGCTGCATGGGCGACTGCGCTGGTTGGAGGCACGTGTATATTACAGGTAACGCCGTCGTCACAGCCTGTGTATTCGGCGGCAGCACGGAACAGGCGACTTACGAGATTTGCGTCAAATGGCCGTAGCGATGCTGCTTCGTAAATATCCAGTGAACTTTTGCTGCTTTCGTCGTCCTTTTCAGCGCGAACGTAACCCAAAAACTCTCCTGCTGGCGTTTCGGCTACGTACCACATGTCGGGATTAGCACCTTCTGAGAACTCCAGCCAACCGCGCCAGTAGCTTCGAGACCGTACGACAGATAGCGGCACACGCTGGTAGGTGAGGGTGTACGCTGCCATCATTTGCTCGACGTCTGAGAACCGCGCCTGGCGTAATTTAGTATCAGGTGGCATTGCCACGTCGCGTAACTGACCGCTGATTACCGGCAGCCCAACCTGAGCCCAGCCAAATTTGGCATAGTAATTTGGAATACCTGTACCAAGTATAGAGAAGTCAAAGGTGTCTTTGGAGATTACATTGAGAGCGGACTCCAGACACGCGCGGTTGTATCCGCGCCCTGTAAATTGGGGAAGTGTCGAAACGTTGGCGATGCATGCCGCGGTGAGCCGCGCCTCCCCAACGGTCACCACACGCCTGACAATTTGCACGCAACTAACCAGGCGTCCCTCCAACACACCAACCCGTGTGTAGTGGGGATCATACTCGGTATCACCGTAGAAGTATCGCTCGAAGTATGCTCTAGAGGTGTGAGGGAATGCAGTACACCATAATGCAAGACACTCTTCGCGCTCGTCAGGATCAATAGATCGTACGATGAAACCGCTCATTGGGCAGAGCCGCGGATCGTTTGCAGCACCTCAAGTTGGTCAAGAACCAGCAAAGTGAGCGGGTCATGCGGTAACACTCCGGACGCGCTATGGAGGAGTTCAACTGCTTGTTGCTGGGACAGTCTTTCATCGTGGTGTTTCGAGTCGGCCAGAAAAGTGAGTGCCGCAGCAATTCCGCATGCAAGGTTGAGCGGTGTGACACCATGCTTAATGCATAGGCGAGCGGCGCCTACAAGGCGATCATCACCAGCTAGTTTACGCTGTGGGTCCCGGCACAAGCGCAGGCACGTATCACCTAATTCCCTGTTCGCAAACCGGCTCAGCAGATCCGCACAATAATCGGACAACTCATCTTGCGGTGTGTGCCATTCCTGCTCGAGCGCTGCAGCGACCTCATGAAGCGCGCCAGAGACCGTCGAAGCGATCTGCGATGATTGTAGCGCCTGCCAGCCGTATTCATGGCCTGCACTCCAACCCAGATAGCCTAGTACAGCATGCGAGCCATTATGTGCGAAAAGTTTACGGTCGATCTCGCTCTGAAAGTTGCCAACAGTGACGATACCCGGTATATGCGGCAAACTCCCTACGATGGCATCCTTGTCGATTGGCAGCGTCTTATACGCCTCCGTGCGAATGGCTGCGACGTCCAGAATTCGCTCCTGAGTCGTTGCTACCGGCGTCATACGCGCCACAACGGTGCGAACAAAGCCTACGCTAGAGTCTAACTGAGTGTGAAGCTCACTTGGCAGTCTGCGCTTGACGGCATCGTAGAGCGTCCGGTCAGCGTGCGGGAGGTTTTCACACACCAGGATGTTTAGCGGTTCGCGGTGTGCACGAAACCTCTGCTGCAGACCTTCTGCAATGGTATTAGCCGCAGCGTCAAGCGCCTTTGCGCCGACTGCTGTACAAGCAATTGAAGCGCCAACCATGGCTGATGTACAATTGCTTGCATCACTAGCATGAATTGCCCGTACAGGCTGAATGTTGTGTGTTTTGCTAGCACGACCTACAATGTCTAACCGGTACTGATGGGCAGAGTTTAGCGCCTTAATGAGCTCCACATCCGTGTCGATAAAGATCGTCTCTAGTCCGGCCTCGCAGAAGAGTTGACCAAGAAACCCGCGGCCAACGCTGCCTGCGCCAAACTGTACGGCTGTTCGCTTAGAGGTTTGCGCGGTCATAACGCCCCCTTCGTGAGGCAGCGGCTGATGATATGCGGCGCAGCATTCGGCGGGTCAAACCTGTGAATGGGGCCTCTCCTGATAGAAGCCTCATCGCTATTTGTCCGGCGCCTGGCCTAGGTACCAGAAGGTTGTAGGAAATTTCGGGCCAGCGGTAAAATAGGCGTGCCATCCGTTGTGCAGAATCGAAGTTGCTCTGGTAGATGGTATTAATATCGTGGGTATACGTTCCGGCAGTACCCTCCAAAATGCACTTGGCTGCCAACTCCCCACTCCGTAGGGCGTGTAGTATACCATCTCCGAAGATCGGATTTACCAATCCTGCAGCATCGCCGGCCAACAGAACCGTATTGCGGCGGTTTTGAAGGCTGTGCTTTCCATTCCACAATGGTAAAGGATGAAAATGATAACGCAGATTGCTTTTGTCATGGGGTATTTCTGCATGGTCAAGATATTTTAGGATGCAGTTCTGCAGAAGATCCTTTGTGCTTTGCGGACTTGTGTGATGCGGAGCTAATTCTGAAAAAAGGCCCGCACCAGCATTTATGTGGTCATTTTTTGGAAACAGCCACGAATATCCACCGGGAACATCACCAAATTCCAGATGAATTACATCCGGCCTCACTTTTGTGGAGCTACTTTTCCAGTTATATGGAACTTCTGCCTCGGCCGCGATCGCTACTGACCGAGTTGGTCGCACGCCAGATAGTCTTGCAACAATTCCATTCGCTCCATCAGCGCCAACAACGTACCGCGCGCGGTGGTGCTCTTGCTGGCCGTTTCTGGTCACTGTAACATCCACTTCGCCTGCGCGGTCGGCGTCTAATGTGGTGAGCCGGGTTCCATCCTGCACTACCGCGCCCGCTGTCTGTGCCCGCTTTACCAGTGCGTAGTCAAATATGCTCCGCTGCACCATCCAAATTCCAGTTTGATTACCTCCCTCGGAGTTAACCGGGAGTAAATGTTCGTTGGCAAAATTGTAGGTACACATAAGGTGATTAACAGTGAGCTCTACGAAGGAGTCTGCTGCCAGATCTGTAAGCTCCTGCAGCTTAAGCACGTTCGCAGCAATCATGGGCACGCCGCCGCCGCATGTCTTGTGCCGAGGAAGAGGTTGGCGCTCAACCAGCAACGTATTTGCACCGCCGCGTGCTAGCCGCCACGCAGCCATTGCGCCAGCCGGGCCGCCACCCACAACAATTACATCATAATCGGCCACCGCATACACCCTTTCAGCATGAGAAATTTGCGTAAACCATTAGCCCTACTCGCGAACCGTTGGTTCATATTGTACCTCTATGCCTACCTCTCACTCCACTATACGCGAGGCATCAAAAACGTAGTTACCGACGTATCTTCAATAGGTGGCAGTGAAAATGAGTAGTTATGGAGATATTTAAATGATGAAAAAAATGCTAGGCCTTTTCGTTGTTTTCGTTGCGTTTGGTGCTGGAGCTTTCATTGCTGGCAAGTATTCCCAACAAAACCCTCGAAATGTCTTTTCAAATGTAAGGGTTACAACTGGACCAGCACCTACGCCCATGGTTGGAACCGGGCAAAAACTCGACCTTAACGTGGATGATAGTCCCATTAGCGATCCTGGCGCCATCGCTCGAGCTGCAGCTATCGTTCGGCCATCTGTTGTTACTATAAATACGGCAACAACCGCAATGGGTGGATACAGCGATAACATGTGGGGAGCACCAACTAGCCAGAACGTCCCGCTAGGAACAGGATCTGGGGTCATTATTTCACCTAACGGGCTCATTGTTACAAATAACCACGTTATCCGTGGAGCTACAAGTATCATGGTGACGCTAAGCAATGGGCAGAATCTGCCGGGTACCGTGGTGGGAGCCGACCCCCTCAGTGATATAGCTCTTGTCAAAGTGAATGCGACGGGGTTACCCGCCGCTACTCTAGGCGATTCTGGCAAACTAGTCGTTGGCCAATGGGTGATTGCTGTAGGCGATCCTCTAC
>DAIDKH010000085.1 GCA_027450145.1 Chthonomonadaceae bacterium
AGCATGTGGTTTTTAAGGCCGAATGCCACGTACGCATCCGCCGGGCCGAAGTTGTAACCGTTAGGGCCCGGCCGCGGTTGAATGGATGCCCATTTCAGGTCGTTCTCCGGGGAGATCTGGTTGAACTGCTGTTTAACCAGCGCGATGTCGCTATCCACGAGCGCCTGCGACCTTCTGAAAAAGGGGTTAGATTTACCTGTCGCCACAGAGGTGTTAATGGCTGCCCCTACATAAAAATGGCCTTTGAAAGCATTTTTAAGAGAGGGAATCCTGCCACTTTGTGCGGACGAGTTTGCACATACAACGGTGAGAGCGATCAGCGTCGTTTGACATGTGCGGCTTATCAGTGCGTTTTTCAATGGTTGTTTCCAGCTCCTTTCTGGCATTGGCTGCCATGGTGCCTCGGGCATGCGAATGCCGATTACCGTGCAGGAATCACGTAAATGTTCACGCTAAACCGCGGCAGAGTGAGCATTCCTGTAACGGAAGTTACCGGCTGATTGGTGATTTTCGCGTCCCTACCGTTGGCGTGCGCGGATGCTAACCGCCAAAGCATGCCATGATTAGCCAGCTTGGCTCCTGAGACCTGGAGGTTTATTGACTGCTCCACGTTTGTGGGATTGAGAACTGCGATTGTGAGTGTATGGTGGTCACTCGTCCATGCCGCCACAACATCTAGTGGGAATGTTGGGCTGCCCGCATTCTTTACCGGCTGCTCGCCGCCTGGCGGCTCCGTGGGTTTGGGCTGCGGAGAGTTGCCAGTAACCACAACGGGAATGGTTCCAAAGTGGTCTCTGTAGATCTTGAAAACCAACCCATTGCTGTTCAGAGTATCTCCGGATGGAGTGGGTTTCAGCAGGGAGGTGGCGAATGTGTAGGCAGCCAGTTTGAAGATGTTGGTGTGCCTGAACATCTCCTGAAACACCCATGCGTAGGATGGATAGACCGGATAGCGACCATTGCCGCTATACGCCCATTCATCAATGCTGAGCGGCCTGGGATGCGTCACCAGTTTTGGAAACAGCTTTTCGTACTCTTTATACTCCTCGTACTTAATGCGAATGTGATTTGCAGGACGCCGCATCCAGTCGGTAACGGGTTCGTTGGGATCGTTGGGTACTTGACGCCCTTGCGCCAGGCTGAAGTGTGTGTTGCCGTAGTTATAGAAGTGCTCACTAATCATGTCGAAATAGTTGAAGCATTTCGATAGCAGCATGCCGTCCCAGTCTTCGGGGGAAAGGTATTTCGGAACAAGGTCTGGCCCAAGCGCCAGGGACTCCTTGGAGCCTGTCATGGTATCTGGCATGGCGCCGCTTGCAATGAGAACGATGGAGGGATCAACCTTCCGCATATCCTTTGCAAACTCGTTCTGTTTGTACATATACTGATCGGGCTTCATCGCGCCAAATTGGTAAGTGATCCCCCACATCTCATTGCCAATGCCCCAGAACCGAACATCGTAGGGCTTGGGATGACCGTTCTCCGCGCGCCACTTCCCCATTGGCGTATGAACGGAGCCGTTGATGTACTCCACTTCCTGCGCGGCAGACCAGGCATCGCCCAACCCGGCATTCACCGTGATATAAGGCTGGACGCCGATGAGTTTGCAGAATTTCATAAACTCATCCAGTCCAATGTCGTTGGGTTGCAGGGCATTCCAAACGGGATCCCAGGTTGGTGGACGCTTGTCCGGGTCACCAACGGTATTGCGCCAGTCATACGCGGATACGAAGTTACCGCCGGGGAGACGGTAAACGCCGGAATGCAGGCTTTTAAGCGCGGCAATGGCATCGGGACGGAAACCATCGATATTGTCAGACGGCATCAGGGATACAGCGCCGATATGAAATGAACCCGTTCCCACACCTACAACCTCGAACTTGGCGGAGCCGGTTCGTAGCGCTTTGAATGAGAAGAGGAACTTCCTGTAGCGCGGGCCTACATTGCCTAGTTTAACGATTTGGACGGTGGCATCTGGCCCGGTGCCCCAAACCACGTTGATCGCCACTTTCGCCGTGGAGTCGCCCGCAAGTTGGATTCGGCCGCTGTACGATGTGCCCTTGGTAAACTTTACACCTGTCTGGACGATCCCTCGGGGCGCTGTGCCATCAAGTTCCACGCGCGGTGTGTGATCGCCTACAAATGGATTGTGGGTGTCCATAACGACGCTATCCGGAGGTCCCAGTGGATTCCAGCGCCCTGGTCCCGCGCTGCGCATCCCTCGGAATCCACCCCCAAACCGCGCTGCCGCAGGGTTTTCAGGAGGTGGAGGCTGAACCGCATAATAGAACTTTCTATCGTCCAGCATTTCGCTCCACAAGCCGTTGTAGACCAAACTCCCCAACTGCTCTATGAACTGCCCATACAGGTAAGGAGATATCGGGGTCCTGACCGCGGAGGCGTCCACTTGAGCGGTAACGGTTCGCGCCATTGCCGGCATTTGAACGTTGAGCATGAGAACCGTGAAAAACAGCATGGGAACCCGGGGTACTTTCATAGCATGCACACCTATCACCTTTCTATAACGAGACACTGTTTGGTTGGGAAAGTGTTGCAGTGGTCAATACACCTAGCGCGCACCAGTGGCGCACCAGAATATGTATCCACCCATTTATTGCGATTGTTAATGATCCGCCGTTCTATTATTGCAGATAATTATGGTTTGTTATTAATTGGGCTCACGCATTTTAGTTGCATGCACTATCGAATTGTTTTGGCACGTCTCACCTGTTACCGTGTCTGAATCCACCAGGTTTGAAACGGGGCTACGGAAAAGTACCCAGTAAATATGCGTGGCAGCCTGGCAGCTGTCACCCAAGCACGGTATGGTACGCACATCACCTGCAGATAGAAGGCTATGCCGCCCAACTGGCGCCTCAATGCTACCTCATCGTGCGGTTGAGGTACTTGCCCACCAGGCCATGAACCCACCGTAGAACGATATCCGCAACGAACCCCAGAAGGCCGTGTGCCTGCAGATGGTTGCGGATAAGTGCCACTGCGCGGTTACTTAGCAGGCTCTTCTCCTTGGACAACGCGGCGACATCGATGCCGGCAAACTGCTGCTTAAGCTGTGGCGCTCGCGCGACGGGCTGCGCCTGCAATTCGGAGCTTAGCGCAAATTGACTGCTCCCCACATGCGCCAGCCAGTCGTTGACCCACACCCGCGCTGCGCTGCAGCCCGCCGCGAAGTCGTAGGCTCGGTACGCCTTGTCTAGAAAGCCACCGAAGTGAGCACCGAATGCGCCCTCCAGTGGCATGTCGTGGTGCAGCGGGACGATGCGCTCCAGATTTACCAGTCGCTTGAAATCCAGGCCCATGGCCACACGTACTTCCTTTTCGAGCGCTTTGGACATTGTTCCGCCCTCTACAAGCTTGTTGAGCTGTCTCAGCTGCTCGTTTACCCGAAGGGCCTTAAGAAGGTCCCTACTAAGCGCGTTCGTGAAGTAGGTGTCGGTTACCTTCCCGGCAAGTTCCAAGGGTGGGAGTCCGTTAGGGGAATGGGCGCCTTGCTCGTAGGAGTTTTGCGCACTCTCTTCAGTTACCGGGTCTGGTTCCACAACCACAAAATACCGCTCCACAGCTTCCAACTTCTCAAGTCGCTCCTGGTAGGCGGCTGCGTCAATGGCGCGCCCAATAGGGTTGTTGTCCAGCAACCCACCATCAGAATAGTTAAACGTCTGCTTTTGCGATAACCTCGGGTTAACTGAATCCGGGTAGTTCTGCAAATCGCGCACCAGTGCACGCGATTGGAAGGCAAACGGAAACGCGGACGAGGCGATTGCCAGCTCTTTTACTGCGTTCCAAGAACTTGGACGTTGACTGATCGGCCCTTTTGATAACTGCTCTACAGGACCCAGCGAGTGCGGAACGCCACCGCGAATGGCCAGCGTTTCGTAGTCGGCGAAAAGTGAGTAGTAGGCAGACTGTAGTCGGTAGGCATTCGGTAACCGTATGGGTATGCCATCTAAATTGGTGATTGCGATAGAGAGCGTCACCTTTACGGGCGCGCTGCTGCCTCCGTTCTTCCGCATCGTTGCGTCATCAAGTATGGTGTGGGATGCCAAAGAATCGATACTAGCAGGATCAAATAACGAATTAGACTGGTTAGCGGTGCTGCCCAGTAATTTTGTGAGGGAGAGCCCCTGAACCCACAGTGCCTGCATGCGGGCGGTCAGGCTCGTGGGAGGTTCGGTCGCAGCAATGGCCTGCGTGAGAATCACGCCCGTAACTGCACCGGCGGATGCGCCTGCCACAACGTCGATATTGACGTCGAATGCGCCGCCACGCAGCTCAAACGTATCTGCGTAGAGTTGCGAAAGCACGCCGGCCTCGAAGGCGCCTAGCGCCACCGCTCCACTTGAACAAACTGCAAGCCTAAACTTTTGACCGCTCATTTCTATTATCCTCTTGCCGTGAGCTGGCACAATGATCGGCAATTGTATCAATATGTTCGCGGCCAGGCAGCACACCTACAAGTTGGGTGCTGATTACAGGTAGATCAACGAATATCTACGCAAGGCGTGGTAACTTGCCGCGCCGATGTCCACCTGGCAACTCAACCTGCTGGCCACACCGTGGTACTAGGGTGGCGTGGCTATCTGGTACTAACCTGCCCGAGGTCTCAACGGTTACCAACCGCTGGCAGAATTGCACAACCAGTGATGCCCTCGCCTAAAGTGAAAGAAGCAAGGGAGCGACCGTTTTTAGATTGACTTACGCATAATTACCTAAGTTATACATTATTTATATAATACATGAATTAAATCGCAACCCGCCGTACACAGGTGGCATGCTGCAACCCGAAGGCGGTGGCTTTTACATCACTGCGGTGGAAGCATGACGCGGTGATAACGCACAAACAGCCACGGCAAGCGACACCCTTTACGAACCCCGCTTCCTGTGCCTAGCCGCATCTGTGGGCGGACATTGCCAACAACACACTGCGTTCCACGGGCATAATGTAAACTAGTAGCAACTCATTGTCGTTGTTGCCGCAACAGTAATGAATACCCCATATGCCCTTTTGCTCTCCAGTGCTTGAGCGAGGGCGCTTACACAGGACGAGCGCTGGCCAGTGGTGCACATTGGCGCCAACAGGATCGGATGACTACATGGTGACCACACCTATCACAACACGCATGCGCGACATTCGGACCGCAATCTCACTCATGTGGCTCACGATCGGGTGGATGACCGTCGAGGGCGCGGCGGCCGTTGCATTGGGAGTTCGCTCGCACAGCCTCCTTCTGGAGGGATTTGGATTGGACAGCGGACTGGAACTGCTCAGCGCCGTTGTACTGCTGTGGCGCTTACTGGTAGAGGCTAGAGGAAGGGCTGACGAACAGCGAATAGCTTCCGTTGAGCGACGCGCTGCCACGTTGGTCGGCTACACTCTCTACCTGCTCGCTCTGCTCGTTGTCACAGCTGCTGTTTACAAACTGGCGATGTCTCAAACCGGCACGAATACTCACGAGAGTGTTTGGGGAATTGTAATCGGCCTGTTTGCCAAGATCGGAATGCCAATTCTAGCCGCCTACAAGTTGCGCGTTGCCGACCGCCTGAACAGCCGTGCGCTACGGGCCGATGCCATGGAGGCGATAACATGCGGCTATCTCTCCATCGTCCTCGTGATTGGTCTTGCCGCGACCAGGCTGTTTGGCTGGTGGTGGCTCGATAGTGTCGCGGCGCTCGCATTGATTCCATTTCTTATCCGCGAAGGACGAGAAGCAATTACCGGCGACTGTCGGTGCTCCGCCATCGATCAGTAGGTTCCCCCAATTCCCATCCGCGTCTAAACGACAGTGGCGTAGCAACCGTCTGCCTAGCCGCTAGATAGCTACCAACCTTAATGCCGTTGTGCTGATCGATACCGACTTTTACAGGATATGGTTTTCCTTACGGCGAACGATAGACATTGGTTGTACCCAGAGACCACGGATATTCCATGCCACAAGTACCTGAGTGGGTACAACTGGGGCCAAGGCGCTGTCTCTCCGCCAAGCAATCAACAATCAAGACATGAGCAGCACATAGCATGATCTTGCAGTGAAATGCGTATGGAATTATGAGCGTCCTGAGAAATTATCGTTTTATGGAATCATGCAAAGTATTGACTAATTCCACTTTATTGATTATAATGAGCTTGTTATGATATTTGAACATTACGATCCGCAGGAGGCTCTCCAGCGTGTGGGGCTGCGCGTGACAGCTTCTCGCCTCGCGGTACTCTCGGCGATTCTGGGTGAAGGTCAGCACCGGGATGCCGATGCCGTCGCCACGGAAGCACGCAAACGCCTGGGCACGCTCTCTACGCAGGCCGTCTATGACAACCTGCACGTACTCGAGGAGGCTGGTCTTATTCGCCGTATTCAGCCCTCCGGCCACCCAGCGCGTTATGAGGCGCGGGTTGGCGATAATCACCACCATATTGTTTGCCGATGCTGCGGCCTTACCGCAGATGTCGATTGTGCGGTGGGCTATGCACCCTGTTTGGAACCCTCTACCACGCACGGATTTGTAGTTCAGGAGGCAGAGGTGATTTTTTGGGGCATCTGCCCTCAATGTCAGGAAGAACTCGAAACCATGGAATCAAAGGGGTAACGTTTATGAGTGACACCAAAACGAATAGCAACTCACTAGATACCGTTCCAGAGGGCGCAAAATGCCCGTTCACCACGGGAGCGCATATTCAGGCGGCGGGCGGCGGCACGAGGAATCAGGATTGGTGGCCCAATCAGCTTCGTCTCTCTATCCTGCGCCAAAACTCCAGTCTCTCGAATCCAATGGATGACTCGTTCGACTACGCCGAGGAGTTTAAGAAACTCGATCTTGCAGCGGTAAAGCGCGATCTTTACCAGCTAATGACTACCTCTCAGGACTGGTGGCCCGCCGATTTCGGCCATTACGGTCCGTTTTTCATTCGTATGGCATGGCACAGCGCAGGCACGTACCGCATATCGGATGGCCGAGGAGGAGCTGGCGCAGGCACCCAGAGGTTCGCACCGCTCAACAGCTGGCCAGATAACGCCAACCTCGACAAGGCACGACGTCTGCTATGGCCGGTGAAAAAGAAGTACGGTCGCAGCATCTCCTGGGCGGATCTGATGATCCTCGCCGGTAACTGCGCACTAGAGTCGATGGGCTTCAAGACCTTTGGGTTCGGCGGCGGTCGCGAAGACGTATGGGAGCCACAGGAGGATGTCTACTGGGGTTCCGAAACAGCCTGGCTAGGCGACAAACGGTACACGGGTGACCGCGATCTGGAAAACCCCCTTGCTGCGGTGCAGATGGGCCTCATCTACGTGAACCCAGAGGGACCGAACGGCGTACCAGATCCACTTGCTGCTGCGCGCGATATACGAGAAACCTTTGGCAGAATGGCTATGAATGACGAGGAGACCGTGGCGCTTATTGCGGGCGGGCACACCTTTGGGAAGACCCACGGCGCTGCAGATCCCAGCAAATATGTGGGCAGGGAGCCGGCGGCTGCCAATATTGCAGACCAGGGACTGGGCTGGGTCAACAGCTACGGAACCGGTAATGGCGATGATACCATTACGAGCGGGCTGGAAGGAATCTGGACGACCACACCTACAAAGTGGAGCAATAACTTCTTCGAGAATCTGTTTGGCTACGAGTGGGAGCTTACCAAGAGCCCGGCAGGCGCTCATCAATGGACTCCGAAGGGCGGCGCTGGCGCTGGCACTGTTCCAGATCCCCACGACAGCAGCAAGAGCCACGCCCCCACCATGTTGACTACAGACCTGGCACTTCGCGAGGACCCAGCCTATGAGAAGATCTCGCGTCATTTCTACAACCATCCTGATGACTTTGCAGACGCGTTTGCCCGAGCCTGGTTCAAATTAACACACCGAGATATGGGCCCGCGCGCGCGATACCTTGGTCCTGAAGTGCCCCAGGAAGAACTTATCTGGCAGGATCCGGTACCCGCGGTAAACCATCCGCTCATCGATAATCATGACATCGACAACCTCAAGAAGACCATTCTGAGCTCTGGATTGTCGGTCTCGCAACTTGTTGTTGCCGCATGGGCCTCTGCGTCTACCTTCCGTGGTTCCGACAAACGTGGCGGCGCTAACGGTTCACGAATACGGCTAGCGCCGCAACGCGACTGGGAAGTAAACAACCCGGCTCAGTTGGCGACTACCCTGCACGCGCTGCAGAAGATTCAACACGACTTCAATTCTGCCCACCTGGGTGGAAAGCAGGTTTCGCTTGCCGATCTTATAGTGCTTGGTGGCGCCGCCGCCATTGAACAGGCCGCGACCAACGCCGGCCATTCCATCACGGTGCCATTCACTCCTGGTCGCACAGACGCCTCGCAAGATCAGACGGATGTGGAGTCCTTTGCTGTATTAGAGCCCGCAGCCGACGGATTCCGCAACTTTCTGAGGGCCGGGCACACCGTTCCCGCGGAGGAGATGCTGGTAGACAAGGCGCAGCTTTTGACGCTCACCGTTCCCGAAATGACTGTTTTAGTTGGTGGTATGCGCGCCCTGGGCGCTAACTACGACGGCTCAAAACATGGGGTGTTTACGCAAAGGCCGCAGGCTCTAACCAATGACTACTTCATTAATCTCCTGGATCCTTCTACCAAGTGGTCTCCGACAACTGAATCCGAGGCGCTGTTTGAGGGCCGGGACCGCGCATCCAACAACCTTCGCTGGACAGCTACGCGAGTTGACCTTATCTTTGGGTCCAATTCGGAACTCCGCGCGGTTGCAGAAGTCTATGGGTGTGAGGACGCACAACATAAATTCATTCTGGACTTCGTGGCCGCCTGGGCGAAAGTCATGAACCTAGATAGGTTTGATCTCGCATAAATCCCAGAGGTTGAGCAGCGCGCCTTGCATCAGACTGCTCAAGAAAGTCTACTCAGCCGATCGGGTGAATGCAAACCCGGTCGGCTGGTGTCATTGGGGCAGCGTCTCCAACCACACCAGAGCGGAGGTTAAGTGTGAGGAAAGATAGTCTTCGTATAGCCGTTGTTGGCCTTAGATTTGGCGCTGAGTTTGTACCGATTTATCAACAACATCCCGATGTAAGCGAGGTCGTTCTCTGCGATAGTGACAGTGAGCGACTTAGGGTAACTGCCGACAGATTCAACGTTCATCGCACGTTCGGTAACCTGGATGATCTGTTAAGCAGCCCGGCCATCGACGCCGTACACCTGCTAACGCCTTTCCTCTTACACGCTGAACAGTCGGTAAAAGTTCTGCAGGCAGGTAAACACTGCGCATCCGCCGTGTGCATGGGTTCTACGCTGAACGAGCTATATGACATCGTCACTACACAACGGGCATCGCGCCTCAACTACATGATGATGGAGACAGTCGTCTACTCACGCGAATTCCTGTACGTTAGCGACCTGTATCGACGAGGTGAACTTGGCGAACTCACGTTTCTTCGCGGCATCTACTTTCAGGACGTCGAGGGTTACCCTGATTACTGGAAGTCGGTACCTCCTATGCACTATGCCACCCACGCCGTGGCGCCGCTGCTTTGCCTGGCAAATACGCGCGCGACACACGTAAACTGCCTCGGCTCCGGAATTCTTTCCGACCGACTTATACAGCCGGGCGGTAATCCCTTCAGGCTGCAGACCGCTCTGTTGCGCCTTGCAAACAGCACTGCCGCCGCCGAGGTGACGCGGTCATGGTTTGAAACAGCGCGGCCCTATGTGGAAGGCTTCAACGTGTACGGTACGAGGCAGAGCTTTGAATGGAACCAGTTGTGGAATGAGAAGCCGCTACTCTTTACTCTCGGTGACGAGCCACGACCGTTTGGCGGGCGCCCTGTTGACATAACACGCGCAGAGATCCCCGACTATGCTGACCGGTTGCCTGAATCTTTGCGAACGTTTACGCAGTATGACACCGATGGCGCCCATGGCGGATCGCACCCGCACCTGGTCCACGAATTTGTACGAAGCATCGTGGAGGAGCGCAAACCGGCAATCGACGCAGTCACCGCTGCCAACTGGACGGCGCCGGGAATATGCGCTCACCAATCTGCATTGCGTGACGGTGAGACGGTTACCATACCCAACTTCGCGTAAGCGCACTATTTCATCCACACCCATGACGACGTCCACACGTGGTGGCAAAGTCGCTTACCTACAGCAGGCCAGGTCGCTTTGCTGTCGCTACCTTAGTGGCTACCCGTATTAATCATTGCAGGGTGTCATTCTCGCGTTCTGCCGTAACATCTCAAGCTGCCCATCATTCAAAGGCCGTATTGACGAGAAATCGACTCCTGCACCCCCGGTGGAAGCCCCCAGAAAGCGACCGCGAGAGCTAAAAACAAGCAGTCGGCAGTAATCTGGTGTTGTGTTCCCAGCTACCCATAAATTCCCGATTCCTTTCTCAAAGGAGACTACCCCGGCAGAATACGGGAACGGTAAGCCAACTTTAACAATATCCGAACCCCTAATAAGGCTCACAGCTGCGTGATTCACTACAGCTAGCGTCTGAGTCCGTGGGTCAAAGTCCCAGCTTACCACGTAGGGCTTATGGGAAAAAGTGGATTCGGTTTGAATAAGCCAGTTAGCCTTGAACAATAGCTTATCTGGTAGACCGGGCGTGTGCAATACGATACTCATGTTCTCTCGCAACTCAGCGATTGCTGGCGAGTTATAGCTTCCGCGCACCTGCAATACGTGCGCCAGCGTCATCGTATGGTGGCTGATACGGTCAACCTGCAGTACGTCATGATCAAGCGACTCCACGTATATTGCGTCGGCGGAAACAACAATGCCGTTTCCAGTAGCACCCCGAACATATCGCGGTTCGTCACCAGAATCACTGGAGAGTACCCTCTACCCGGTGCCGAGTGGCCCGGACTGCAACGTGACTAGCATTGTAGGCGTAATTCCAGGAAGCGTCGCACCATCGACCTCGCCGCCATTCTTCAGCGCCACACGATAGGTATGAAACCCGTCGGACAATCGAACCACATCGCCTCGATCGTAGAGAACCCAATGACGGTAGCCACCAATGTTGATAATATAGCGCACGCGGGCTAACTGCCACGTGAGAAGGCTAACTACCACGACTACCGCGCAGATTAACAAGCTGCACGACGAGCCCACAAGTTTCCTCTTGATGGTGTTGTTTGGTGTATGCGCGGCCTGAGGTTTCATTGGTTACTGTGCCAAGAATGCTGACTTAGGCCGTAAGCGACCGTTAAACATAATAAGACCCCTTGCATGATAGGCAGCAGATTCACGGACTTAGATAGTTCAGCCACTTCAAGGATGGACGTAATATGAGCCTGCTAATACTTTTAAATTAGATCAACTCATTTTATCAGGATTACGAGTTCCTGTCAATGTGGTGGGCTTAACTACGGCTACCATTTAAAGCATGGACTTGCTTATGATCGATAATCTAGAAGCAAACTAGAACAGACAGGCAGCAGTATCATCTGCACTCCCTCCTTTAACACGCGAAGCGAGTGCCTGGAGGAGGGGTGGCCCCGCAGCGCCGGGAAGGAGTCGCTGCCCTCAGCGTAATCGCAACCAGCGGGCAGCAGCGCCATCAGTATCATCAACCTGATCCCGCAAGAACACACGTGCTCAGTTCTCATTTAGTAAGGAGTAGTATGTACCTTTAAGATTGATGTGGTATTTGCTAGCCAGCTTGGCGATCCATTCGCGGTAAAATCGCGTCGCGCGTTTGTATACAGCTACTGGCAAAGGATGTACTCCGGCTTTCTTCAGATTTTCAATGGAAAGCGACTCGCCGAATCCGTCCCACTGATATTGCTGCCCAATAAGCACTCCCACTAACACACGTACACTAGGTATTTTACAGCGCCTGAGCGCAGGCGGCGAACCGAGAAACTGTTGACGCAACGCCTTGAGATACTGATCATAAATAACGCTCCCGCCATAGCGGAGAATGAGTGTGTTGATTATTTTCTGGTCGCACGGTTCTACTTCAGCTTGCAGGTTCACAATCACGTCCATTTGCTGCAACTGTATCAGCAGCAGGGGACTGGCGGCGCGTGCGCTGTTCGCCAGAGCGCGCCGCGTGACTGCAACCACATGCGACGTGAAATAAGCTCCTGGCTGCGGGCTGGCACCCAACACGACATTCTGACCGCGTCCGCCTGGTAGCACAAGAATGTCGACACCGTTAGCCCACAGCAACGCCATTCGGGTTAGGAGGATCTGGTCATGAGGAGAACGGACAAGCTCTTTGCTTAACACACTATTCTCGTGGTTAAACTGGTTGCGCGTGATCGTCTTATTACCGAGCGTGAGATAGGTCAGGTAGGCAGCATAGTCCGTCGGATCCGCCGCTATTATCTGCTTGAACGCAGGACGAACTGACTCGTCACCCGCCATAGCGCGGAAATACAGTGGCTGGCGCGCAGGTTCATCAAATAAGAAAAGCGGGGTACGATATAATTCACCAGGTATACCACCATAAGCGGACAACAACCTAACGAGTGAATTCATTCTAGACTTGTATTGCAATGGGGAACGGGTTTGAGAAATTGGCGTCGCCGCCCCAGAGATGCATAGACTACATGAGAACATCATAGTAACCAATACCGTTCGCAGTTTTATCATTAGCCTTCCTTCTGTCGGACAACCTTTGCGCGGCCCAGCGGATAATCCGTCGAGCTGCAACACACACTACGGGTTTGACGGGTCTACCTCTGTAGAAAGAACTTTCGTGAAGACCGTCGATTGGTGGGCTTGAAAGCCAATTCACCTGCGAATCAATTGTTCTCATTTAGTAAGGAGTAGTACGTACCTTTAAGATTGATGTGGTATTTGCTAGCCAGCTTGGTGATCCATTCGCGGTAAAATCGTGTCGCGCGCTTGTAAGCAGCAACTGGTAAGGGATGTACTCCGGCATTCTTCATTTCCTCAATGGAAAGCGACTCGCCATATCCGTCCCATTGATATTGCTGTCCAATAAGCACTGCCACTAACGCACGTACGTTGGGTATTTTACCGCTCTTAAGTGCGGGCGGCGAAGCGAGAAACCGTTGACGCAATGCCTTGAGATACTGATCATAAATAACGCTCCCCCCATATTGAAGAATTAGCCCATTGATTAATTTCTGGTCGCACGGTTCTACGGCAGATTGGCTCACGATCTCGTCCATTTCCTGCAACTGCAACACCAGAAGCGAATGGCCGGCATTTGAGCTGTTCGCAAGAGCACGCTGAGTGACTGCAACCTCGTGCGACGTGAAATCAGCTCCCGCCTGTGGGCTGGTCCCTAA
>DAIDKH010000086.1 GCA_027450145.1 Chthonomonadaceae bacterium
ACTGCGGAAACAACGGCCGCCGAAGTAATTATTTCAACTGGCTCGGCGGGAAAGTTCATAGAGATCAACTCGCCACCATGGTCGATTTCGAGCACGCCGCTTCGTGTGTTGAATAAAATGGATTTGTTGTTTGGTGCTATTCCGCGCTCCCACATGACATGGGCCGCTGCCATCGTTGCGTGTCCACACAGATCTACTTCTGTGGTTGGGGTAAACCAGCGCAGATGATACGAGCCGTTGGGTGTCGGGTGGATGAAGGCTGTCTCAGAAAGGTTGAGTTCACCAGCGATTGCTTGCATGAGATTTGTTTCCAGCGGCTCTGGCGTGTAACAGACGGCAGCTGGATTGCCGGTGAATGGTTGGGACGCGAATGCATCCACGGTAACAATTTCGAGGGAATGCAGCGCGTTCATCTGCGGCCCAGCCACCACATCCCACCCAGGAGCAGGATAACAAATACTGCCGCATAGGCTAAAGCAAAGAGCTCGCTGCGGGTGTAACGAAAAGCCCTGAGGTTCATCGCGACTATTACAACGGCAATAGGAACGAGCGCGGGCAGGTCAGATCCAAGTGCATATACTAGCCCCATGTAGACTGTGAGTACGGATACCAGTACCACTTGTGTGGCCAGGATACGCTTTTCCGCCACATTGAACCTGGAAAAGCATGCGAAGAAGAGGCTGATGAACAGATAATCCGCAAATCCAACGCTGTAAGCCAGTGGCTCGGCGCCGCGGGCTGCTGGCTTTACTGTCGGCAATGTAGCGCTAAAGGCGTGCATCGCGGTTTTGGCGACGGCAGCTTTTTGTGGTGGTGCATGAACTGCAGTGTGAACCAACCCGCCCCCAAACACCACCCAAAGATCCATCAGCGCTAGAACCGCAGCCATAGGCAAGAGAATCTTCATCTCTTTTACCATTAGCGCCACCAATACCCCAAGCACTGCCGCGGCGATTATTAGTAGCAGAGGACCCAGCCCAGGCATAGCACCAAACAGTAGAACCAAAATCCTCAGCAGAGGGATTAATGGCGATTTTAAGAGGGACGGATTTGCAGCGATAAGTACTCGCCCCAGACTAACTGGCAGAAACAGGAACAACGAGACGAGGCCGCAAGCAAGCAGGGTCCGCTTATTGCTCATACTTCGCGCCACTGCTACCGCGAACACGATGGTGATAGGCAGTGACAGGAACGTGGTGAGCAGAATCGTCCACTGGTTGGAAGGCAGTCTCTGGGAGATTTGATAAAGCGCTAGCAGCAATACTGCGACAGCAATGGCAATGTATCCCTGCCTGCGCGCAGCTAGTTCCTGTCCACTTGGTGCGTTGCCTTGATTGGCTGGGGTTGAGTCAAGCGGTTCGTTGAAGTCCATTCACCACCTGTAGGATTGACATTTGCATCTATTTTGATTTATAATACCGCAATCTGAGCCCAGTCTCCTGTGTTCAGCATAGTCCGCTCGGTTTCGAGGGTGAGGCCGAGATATGGAGCATTGGTGCCTGAGTACGTAGTGGGCAACACCATCCCCTCGATCTATCCTCGCGTTCAAATTCCACGTAAAACTCCCGCACCTTCACATCGCTCCACATAGTCTACTCGCAACACCAAGTCATTAGGACGGGGAAAAGGAGCATAGGGATGGACGAGAAGGTCCTGCGCATTGTAATCGCAGATGATGAGCCTATCATTCGGCTGGATTTAAAGAAGATGCTGGAAGATTGCGGCTACGAAGTGATCGGCGAGGCGGCGGATGGCGCACGGGCAGTGGAACTTGCGCGCACCCTGAAGCCGGATGTAGTCTTACTGGATATCAAAATGCCAGAAATGGACGGCATAGACGCAGCCAAAATCATTACAGAAGAGAAAATTGCGCCGGTGCTATTGCTCACCGCATATAGTCAACTTGATCTGGTGTCACGGGCTAAGGATGCGGGCGTGTACTCCTACCTTGTAAAGCCATTTAAGGAAGCCGACCTTATGCCTCAGATAGAGGTTGCCGCAGCACGGTGGGACGCATTTTCGCGTATTGAAGAACAGGCAGCGGACCTGGAAGACAAACTGGAAACTCGCAAGGTAGTCGATCGTGCCAAAGGCATCCTTATGGATCAGTACGGCCTCAAGGAGCAGGAGGCGTTTCGGCGTATCCAGGTCCAGTCCATGAACACCCGCAAATCAATGCGCGAGATTGCCGAAGCCATTATTATCGCCCACAACGTGTAGGCAGAGGAGCCGTATGCGCGAACGAATCTACCGTTTTAGAACACCTAGAGCCAGGCGATTGGTCGCGGCTCTACGACGTAGCGACGATCCTGACGTAACCCTCTTACAGGAAGAACTGGACGCGCGTGATCGCCAGATCCGTGAGGCCCATACGGAAATACAGCAGTTGCGCGCAGAACTGGAGGAGAAGCGAGGGGAGGCGGAAGCCCTTCGCCGCGTTGGCGAGGCCACAGGAAGCGCCTTTGACCTTGAGGAGATGCTGAAGGTAACGGCGGAGATTGCGACTCGCATCACGGGTACGGATTCCTGTCAGGTTTACCTCTTTGATGCTGCTAAAGAGGAACTGATTCTTCGCGCTGCGGATGAAAGCATTGCGAACCTGGTTGGTAAGGTTCGTCTCAAAGTCGGTGAAGGTATTACGGGGTGGGTTGCACGAGAGCGCAAGCCTGTACTGGTAAGCAGGAACGCTGCTAGCGACCATAGATTTAAAACCGTACCGGAGATGAACGAGGGCGAGTTCCAGTCTATGATGTCGGTTCCCTTGGTGACGCGAGGTGAGATTTTGGGCGTTATCAACGTTCGGACCCACCATCCTCGCGAATATACTCGAGGGCAAGTGCGGCTGCTATCAGGCATAGCAAATCAGGTAGCAGGTGCTATTGAGAGGTCCAGGCGTTACCGTCAGCTCGAGCGGCATGCCGTGCAACTGCATACGTTGTCCGAGGTAAGCCAGGCGATCACCTCCAACATGTACCTTGAGGAGTTGCTGCACCTGCTGGTCACCATGACCGCGAGAACTATGGGATACCGCGTGTGCACCGTCATGCTGCTTGACCACGAGAAGCAGGAGCTGGTCATAAAGGCGACGCAGAGCGATGATAAGGAGTACACCGCAAAGCCTAACCTTAAGGTAGGGGAGAGTGTAGCGGGGCGCGCAGTGGCGGAAGGCCGTATCATCACGCTGAATGATGTGCGAAACGCCCCGGAATACAACTTTCCAGACATTGCGCAAAAAATGGGAGTCGCGTCACTTGCGAGCGTTCCTCTCATTTTTCAGGGGAAGGTCATGGGTGCGCTGAACTGCTACACTGACCGAGTGCACGTGTTTAGCCGCGAAGAACTCGTCATTCTACAAGCCCTCGGCTCGCAGGCCGCTCTGGCCATTGAAAATGCCAAGCTTATGGTGAAGTCTGCGGTAATTCAGGAGATGCATCACAGGGTAAAGAATAATCTCCAGCAAATCGTAAGTTTGGTGCGTCTGGAAATGAGGTACTCAAAATACACCACCGTCGAGGATGCATTAAACGATACCCTTGCCCGTATTCACGCAATTTCCAGCGTTCATGAGCTGTTAAGCCGAGACGATCTCGACTCCGTGTCAATCAAAAAGGTGGCCGAGTCAATCTTCCACGCCACCAAGCAAAGCGTTGTTCCACCCGGTAAGCACATTACCATGGTCGTAGATGGCGATGACTGTGTGTTACCGCTACAGAAAGCGACTTCCATGGCACTCGTGCTCAATGAACTTGTGCAGAATGCAGTCGAGCACGGATTTGGCACTCTGGACGATGGTAGAATTGCGATTTCAGTCCACCAATCGGATGGTGAAATTTGCATGCAGGTGACCAATGATGGTGTCCCGCTTCCGGAGGAATTTACCTATCGGTCATCGGATAGCCTTGGGTTGTCAATTGTGGAGACGTTGGTTCGCGGCGATCTCCATGGCACATTTACGTTGGTCAATGGATCAACCGGAATAACGGCGACGGTGGCAGTGCCCGTGTAAATTCAACAGATGTAGGTACTACAGTATAAAACGCATTTAACGCCAAGTCGGTTCAGGTTATGGTGCGGCATTGTGGGATTCCAACACCATTGGAGAGGCATGCCCTTGACGGACCAGACGCGGGAATCTACGAGCAGCCCAGTCGCTGCCGGGCTATCTAGGCGCACAATAGTAGTATCCGTTGTGTTTGCACTGCTTTCCGCGCTCTGGATTCGCCAATCTGAGGTAATGGTACTCGCCACTCAGGTATCAGAAAGCGTACCTGCCATACCGGCACTTAGCTCACTGGTCGTCCTGTTAATTGTCAACGGCATCATGCGCGTAAGCGGTCGGGGAACTCCGTTCTCAACTTCGGAGATTGTAATAATCTTCCTGTTTGTTGCTGTAAGCAGCACCACCATGGGGATCGGAGTGGTGCAGTTTCTCATCTGTCTAATCACTACGCCCTATTACTACCATACCGATAACATTCAACGTAGTCGCCCGTACCTGCCGGCCTGGCTCGCACCACACGATACTTCCGCCATAAAGCACCTTTACGAGGGGGCGTCATCGGGTACGGTTCCCTGGCATCTGTGGTTATTGCCCATCGGCTTATGGCTAACGTTTTTTGTCATGTTGTGGGTATGCGTTGCTTCTGCAGTGGCTCTGCTTTATCGATCGTGGGCTTTGGAGGAGAGACTCTCGTTCCCACTTGTTGCGCTCCCTATGCACATGGTGGAGACGCCGGCTGATGGTGTCCCATTTTTTAGCAAAAGGTTAATGTGGACGGGCTTTGCAATTGCTGCCAGTTACAACTGCCTTAATATTGCCCATGCGCTTCAGCCCTCATTTCCAGCTCCAGGAAAATCCGTAGACCTTGGAACAGCCTTTACAGCATTGCCGTTAAGCCAATTGAAGCCATTGGTTTACCACATAAGGCCAGAACTTATCGGTCTAGGATTCCTGGTCTCCACGGACATATCCCTTACAGTGTGGGCATCCTACCTTGTTTTTAAGTTAACGGCCGTACTTGGCGCAGCGAGCGGGGTTCCCCCCGGCTTACTGCCTTATTCAAGCTCCCAGGGCATAGGCGCGTATGTGGCAATGGCGTGTGTTATGGTTTGGCTTGCCCGACGTCACCTTTGCGCTGCCTGGAAAAGTGCAAGGTTGGGGGAGAAGGCGGCTCGCCCCGAGGGGATAACGTTTCGGCTGTTGTTCGTGGGTTTAGTGATAGGTTTCATCTTCTGCTGGGTATTCATGTGGCAGAATGGGCTGGGCTGGTGGCCGTCCCTGCTTTATCTCAGCTTGGTTGTTGCCGTTGCGCTAGTGTATGCACGTCTACGTGCTGAGGCAGGTGTACCGCTTGTATGGCTGTTTCCATTTGAAATGCAACATGACCTGCTTATCAACGCATTTGGGACTGCGCCATTTGGCTCTTTAGGGCCGGAGACTCTACCGGTATTCACCATGTTCCTGTCTATTTCGCGAGGATATTTCCCGGAACTCTGTGCCTACCAAGGCGAAGGGATGGAGCTGGCAAGACGCACCGGAGCCTCATCTCGCAGAATGTTTCAACTGCTTGTAGCTGCCGTTGTTGTTGGATTTCTTCTCGGTTGGTACGTTCATTTAACGGCTTACTATAGATACGGCGCCATGCAGCTAAGAGGTGGTATTTGGGGAGATTGGATTGCAACCACGCAATATAGCGCAGTGCACGCCTATTCCGTAACACCCAAGCTGCCGGATACCTCACACACATTGGCGTCGGCGTTCGGTGCATTCACGGCAGTAATACTCTACGGCCTGCGTCTCAGGTATGCAGGGTTCTGGTTTAATCCTATTGGGTACTGTATGACCTGTAGTTTTGGTAGTCTGATTTGGGGTCCCTTTCTAACTGTGTGGCTATTGAAAAGCCTTACCCTGCGTTACGGGGGTATGCCACTCTACAGGCAGTTTGTTCCATTTTTTCTCGGTCTGGCATTGGGGCACTTCGCCGTTGCAGGCATCCTGTGGGGCCTTACCGGGGTTTGGGCAGGTAGTGCGGTTCAAGGGTACCAGGTCTATTTCGGATAGCAGGTATCCCGAACTGTACAATTCACCTACCGAGCGCTATTCAGTGGTCAGCGTGAGGTAGAGCAGGATCCCTGCTGCCACGGTAACATTCAGTGACGATGGGCCACCTTTTTTCATTGGCAGGGAAACGAAGCGGGAGGCCATCTGCGCAGTTTCGGGTCGAAGGCCAGTCGTCTCATTGCCCACCAATATTGCCATCGGCCGCCCTGTTAGGTTCGTGGTGAGTGCCGATTCTGGGGCATGAGCCGAGCCAGCAACCACGGTATATTCCGCGCGGAGAAGGGGTAGGATGAACGACGCCGCATCGTCGTAGAGGTGAATCGGTAGGCGCACGACGGACCCAGTACTGGATCTCGCTGCTGCACGGCACCAGGGTTCCGCACTATCGGAGGAGAGGGCAATCGCCGTGCAACCTGCAGCCTCTGCGGTCCTTATGAGGACCCCAACATTACGCGGGTCCTGAATGCTTTCGCCAACCAGCAGCAAACCGCCGGCTTCAACGATCTGCTCGGCAGTCGCCTCTACCTTATGAGCTACCGCAAGAGCTGTAACGTCAGTGTCGTAAGATGTACCCACTAGCTTTTGCATGAGGCCTCGGGAGACCACATACAATGGTACGTCTCGTTCACGGGACAATTGCGGAATGGTATCGGGCACTCCGTCAACAACGAAGACAGAATCGATGTGTGTGCTGGATCTTAATGCCTGGCCAACGAATGATGCGGTCTCCAAAAGGAACTTGCCGCTTTCGGTTCTGGTGGTCCGCTTGGTCAGCGATACCGCAAATTGAAATGCTGGATGTTTTGAGGTGATTGAAAGCAAGTATTAATCCAAGCAACTTGAATAGTTTAGTGCACTGCATGATATGATACCCCTGGTTCACTGTAGATGGGTTCCAGGTGAAGACGCTACGGCATTCACCTGCTGCTGGATTTGCATCGCTACAGCCTCTGGAAGGTGATCGCCGTGTTATTCGCACTGGGTGGCCCCCCGGGGGCACAAGATCAGCAACTGAACCAAGGGTAAGCTCGGCGCCACCTGCAACAGTGGGGCTATATCTACATTCCGGGCAATTGAGGATCATAATTCAAATGCGAGGCACGGCCCAGACGCAACCAGCCCATGCTCCACACATTTTTGCTGATATAACAGAGCACCCGCGCAATGTTCCTTGGTTAACCGGTAGTCCATTACATTTACGAGGTAGTCATGGGTTCTCTCGAATGGAAGCTGCATTTTGGTTGACCATTTCTGTACCAGGTCATCTAGATGAGCATTCCCCCAGTCGCGAGCACGGGTTAATATATCAGTTACATCTTGTCGGGCAGAATTGGAATTCGCCAGCCAACACGCATAAACGAAGGGGAGGCCGGTCAGTTTAAGCCACTCTTCACCCAGATCGAGTTCGAAGGTGTTTTCCTCTAGATCGAACAGTTTGAGGTCGCCAATGATAAGGCCGGCGTCATATTTGCTCAGCATCTCAAGTATATGAGGCTGGTGATAGTGGTAGGTCGGTGAAAGACCGTAGCGCTCCTTAAGCAATATACGTAAAAGTGCGTTGGACGTGAGTGACGAGGTATCCAACGCAACTGTTTTGATTCGGTCGATGGGTACTTTAGAAAACAGGCGCACGCTCTTTACCGCACCCATGGCGGAAATCGAAATCCCTGGCACAATTCGTAGACTGGGATTTCTAATGGCTTCAAAGAGTGACACGTTAGCCACATCCAGTTCCCCTCGCTGCAACAAGACTGCCAGTTGCGAAGGTACCGCGTAAGTGATATTTATATCTACATCACATTCCGCCGAGTGAAACCAGTCGACCTGAGGTTTTGCATTGAGGTACGGTACCGAGCCAATAAGTAATGTCATGACGATGGATCCAATCAATAGCAGTGATGACTTGGCCCGCGCTACGATCTACCCACATCGCCGCCTGCACCTTCATCCATCTAAGTTTACGTACTAAAGGTAGCTGGCGTGGCACAAGCTGCGCAAAACCAATGGTATCGAAAGGAGTATGAACCATGAACGACGAGCCACCCGTAATAGTACCGCTAACTAGTAAGAAGCTGGCTACTGGCGGAGCGGGTAAGTTGGGTTTGGGAGCGTTTTTTGTAGTGGTTGCAGCTCTTGCGGTATACCTTGCGGTTCCCTTGTTTCAAAATGGTCGTGGAGCATCGCTACGCGAATTTTGCATGGGTAACGAACACAAGGATGGAGTTGCACTGAAGATGTACGCGCTGGACTGGGACGGGACTTTGCCTGCATCCTCCTCGTGGATGGATATGGCAGCAGTTTACCTATCCGCAGGTGCACACGGCACGGCTAAGAACCCAGATAGTCTACACTGTCCATCAGCTCAACTTCATTACAGAACCGCTCAAAAGAATGTGTATGGTTACGCGTTCAATTCACGGCGCGGTGGTCAAGCCACCGAGGCTATATTAACTCCTGAGCAGACGTTCCTTCTATACGATTCAGTGGACACCAAACGGAATGCCACCGATCCCGGAACAAGCATCGATTTTCATCGACATTTAGATGGTGCTAACATCGCATACGTAGATGGTCACGCCCATTGGGTAAAGGAGGCAAGCGCCAGCGATTCATATGGCCATGCGTAATAATAGCGCAGTTTAGTTGGACTTATCCAACTAGCTGCGCTTCAACAGCCTGCAACTTCGTTGGCACGGCCGGGTATTGGGCGACTTCGACAGGGCGTCCTGTCTCTGCTGACTCGACGGCAGCCAGAGTGAGTGCTAGCGTGTTGAGGTTATCTCGCCCACTCGTTTCGGGTTCTGCGCCGCTTTCACTGCATGCCTTCCAGTGATACAGGTCGTACTGGTGGCCGTTTGGCCCAATGGAATCCGCCCATACGACCTCTCCCCACGGCTCCGGGAGCGGGGAAAAGAAGTGCTGTTCGGTGTACACACTCAGATCCTGATTCTGGTGGAATATTCGCACAGGGCCCCAATCATCTCGCGGATTCCATACGAGAGAGCCTCGATCACCCGTTATGGCCCATCGTCCGTTCCAGCCTGTATCGGCACCGGGAGCAGCAAACGAGCCCGTGTAATTTACACGTGCACCGTTGTCAAACTCGATCCAAACAAAAGCATTCATATCGCCTTTTGTGTTGCTAATGCGGGGATTCCATGTATGCGCTTGTACTCGCACTGCATTTGCATTTAGTAGGTATCGCATCAGGTCGAAGTGATGAATGGCCATATCCATAAGAAAGGGATGAGCCATGGATTTGCGCCAACCAAAGAGGAGTCCCTGTATCTGGAACTCTACCGTCATGTGGTCGACTGCACCAATCTGATTTTCGGCAATCAGTTTCCGAAGAAGTCGTGGCTGGTCATGGTAGCGAAACTGCTGGGTAACCATAAGTGTTCTACTGCACTGCTTGGCTGTCCGTACCATGAGCTCTGCCTTTTGTAGGGATTCGCTCAGCGGCTTTTCTGCCAATACATGCAGGCCAGCTCGCAAGGCAGTGCTAGTCGTTTCGTAATGACAGGCGGCGGGGGTACAGTCGATAAGTCCATCAGCATCGACGGCAGAGAGTGCATCATCTATTGAGGCGAACCTTCGCTCAGGTGGTACGCCGGCGATATCCCCAGCGTTGGTGAGGGCTACCGGGCTAGGGTCGACTAGAGCGACATGCTCAAAGCCTGGCGTGTCACGAACTGTATAAATCCAGCTATTCCCAAACCCGCCAACTCCGGCCTGGATTAGTCGCATGGGTTCCTCCCAAAGCACACTGTTGTATGACTGCTGCGGACTTCTCGACGAGCAGTTAAGTCATTCTACCACAATGTGATTGTCCGCGCAATCATTATTTTTACGTATCTGGAGGAGCAAAAGTTAAGATTACACTATTATTAATGAATGCGCGCAGTATAAACCCATAAAATCGCTCTAGCGCCGGGTAGGCAAATCGTGTGCCAGCTCTGCTGTTAGGATGATTGCCTCGCAGACTGCCTGAAGGTCCCGACCCATCGACGTACTTTGGGCGTGTAGTCTCCGCAGGGACTCGCGCTCAGTGAGATTGTCACGCAACATAAGGATTCGTTGCGCCTGTGCCAACAATCGATCACTGGAGACCTGATTCTGCAGGCCCTCTAGTGCATTCGAAAGTGCCGTCATTTCGCGGTACCGCGAAAGCGTTAGCCTTATAGTGGGTAGAAGCTCTGCCGTGCGATATGGTTTCACGATAAAGCCCATGACCCCGGCGCGATTGGCACGGTCCACGACATCTAAATCACTGTACGCGGTCAGTAGTAATACTGGGCATATTCTTGCCTCTGCTAGTTCTGCAGCAACAGTAATTCCGTCAATTCCCGGCATATGAACATCAAGAATACACAGGTCTGGCTTATTGCGCTTCGCAAGTTCCAATGCTTCGGTTCCGTTAGATACACTGTCGATGACAGTAAACCCAAGGTCCTGAAGCGCAGATGTAAGTTCTAACCTGATAATGGCGTCATCGTCCGCCACCAGAATCTTTGAGTCGGGCATCAAAACATATCTCCGAAAGCGGTGAAATTCGAAGCAAAAGCTTTGCAACGTGAAGGAAGAGCATGGTGGGAGTGAGGTAGCCCTCCTTGTGTTAATGGAGGCAAGTGTCAGCTTTGCGAGTTACCCGGCAGTACCTCAACGGTAACGTGGGTGTTAGTATAAATGCATATTTCTGCTGCTATTCGCATCGCCTCAAGTGCGATATCTTTGGCATTCATCTCCGTATTTGCGACCAGTGCCTTAGCAGCTGCAGAGGCAAACATACCCCCAGAACCGATTGCTGCAACGCCATCATCAGGTTCTACTACATTTCCATCGCCAGATAGGATATACAGTAAACTACCGTCTGTAACAATCATCATCGCTTCGAGGCGACGAAGTACGCGGTCGGTACGCCACTGCTTTGCAAATTCTACAGCCGCCCGCGTAAGGTTGCCAGAAACTGACTCCAACTGACGCTCGAAGGTATCTGAGAGCGACTGAGCGTCGGCTACAGAGCCGGCGAAACCGGCGATCACTTTTCCTTGGTATATTTTGCGTACTTTTCTGGCGCTGTGCTTTAGTACTGTCGTTTGCAGCGTAACCTGGCCGTCACCGGCTATTGCGACGGACCCATTTCGTCGCACGCCAACAATCGTTGTTGACCTGATTTTTCGTTCCGAGTCAGTCATATAGAGCTCCACCAAAATCTGGGCGATTTTCTCCGCCACGCGTGCAAGTATACCTTACGTGCGACGAACGTGGTGGTCCGGCGCTGAAGTGTCGGTAATCAATGGCGTGCCCGATGGGTGTTTATGCAAATCCTACATTGAATGCCTAATTATACGACTTGCAAATCTATGGCGCTCCAGGTTATCCTCGCGCCCACTATTCAGTCTCTAGGGCATACTGGTCTAAATAGTTGTGTGATGAAAAGGGGGGCATAGCATTTGCCGGTCCAAGTGCCGAGGAATCGACTCGAGCGAAGCCAGATATTTGCACCGAGGATTTATCCTTCCAGCCTGCCCTGCGACTGTCCTCGTCGTGCGGACGTTATGCTATTCATTGTATCTACGAGCTGGCCCATAAGCCATCATGGTGCTTTTTTGGGACGGTTGACCCTCTTAAAACCCACTATCTAAAATATTAACTATGATTAGCGTGTTTTGTTCATGGCCTCCTACGCCCGGACAATCCGACTCGTCCTGATCCTCTTGCCTACCGGCTTCTACAACCCATGAATGCACGGAGCAGGGCAACACCATTGCGATACTTCGTGGTTTGAGCACCTGTAAGGCCTAAATTGTTACTGAGCGTACAGGTATTAGTTGTACTGGTCCTAACAGCCCAGATTCATGTAACATGTCAGTTTTATGCCACAACTGCCACGTCGTGAATGTCAACCGACCTGTAGGACTTGGTTTTCCTTCCTGCAGCCATTTCGGCCATGATAGAAGATGTCCGTCCGGTGCACGTTCGCAGTCCTCGGGCAGGGACTCATCACCGATCAGCCTGTTAATCCAAAGATTTGCTACGTCGATATCCAAAGTATTATGTCCAGCATGTATGAAGGGCGTAACGTCGAGCACGAAGGGTGGCTTCCAACAAGTCCCGACCAATTTACCATTAAGGTAGACTTTTGCCATTACTGCGACCCTGCCTAGGTCCAACAAAAAATTAAGATCCGCCGGCCCCCTGTAATCCACAGTGTCAGGAAATAGCATGGTCGTGCTATACCGCGCAGTGCCAGAAAAATGCTTAACTCCGTTGTCGGGATGTGCGCTCCACGAGATCAGGTTGACCAGGCCTACAGACGGCGGTGCACCCCAACCTGCAGGAAAACTAAGACGCCACGGGCCAGTAACCGGCATGGGGATCAGTTGCCCTGGGACGTCTACGGAGTGTTCTACCCCGGTACCCAATGTGCAAACGAATCTCCCTGTAGAGCTTACTTGCAACTTAAGTTTGTTGTTGGCAATGGTCACTAGTGCTTTTGGTACTGCTGGCACTATTACCTGTTGAATAAATGAGAATGTATCACCATCTTGTGCAGTTAGAGTGTGGGCTTTGCCTAAAAGTTGAAACGATACAGTTAATGGCCATCAGCGCGATCGCGTCGGCGCTGCGCGCGCCGCCGGTCGCCGTGCCGCCCGAGCACATCGCCACCACAACGAGCGTCCGACCGTTCACGTCGATGAGTCCCGCGTCCGCCGTCGCAGGCTGCTTGCCGTCGTCGATCGAGCCGCCGGCATGCGCGACGC
>DAIDKH010000087.1 GCA_027450145.1 Chthonomonadaceae bacterium
GAGAAACGGGCTTTCTGGATGCAATGAGCCAACATGGTTTGGAGGCTACAGCAGATAGTATTCTAAGGATCCCATTTTCTGGTACACCTAGTGCCGAGCTTGTTACTGCATTTATGAAGCGAATTCGGCCAAGCGCCATATTCTGTGTGAATGACTACAGTGCCTTTAGGATGCAGGCAATACTTGAGGAACAGGGGATTGATATTCCTGGGCAGGTAAGCATTGTTGGATGTGATGATATTGAGCGATTTTCGCCTCGCCCCGCAGTACTATCCACTTTTAGGCAACCGTGGGAGGCAATTGGCGTTCGGGCCGGTAAGCTGCTGCTTAAACGACTGGCAGAAACCGACCCATCACCTAACCTACACATCATGCTCTCAGCAGCCTTGTTGGAGCGAACAACAAGTGGGCCTGTAAGCACGCAGTAAAAATGACTGCAGAATAATCTAATCGCTAAGTCACAGCCCAACCTGCACGACGAGGGCAACCACTCTTGTCATTTCTACCTTTGACCTTTAGCCTGTTTGTTCTGCAAGTTCCGCCTGCTCAATTTCCTTGGCTGCTTTAAGTGGTAGGTTGCTTTTGGTCCACGCAGGAAGTAGCGGTATGAACAGGCAGGCCACAACCGTGAACAGGAAACCTACGAGCAGTGACATGTTCCAGCCGTGAATGATGCTATGATGGCTTTTAGGTCCAAAGTAGTCGTATAGAAATGTTCCTAGCTTGTTGCTGAGATTTCCTGCAAAGGCGATTGCGGCTGCGATGAGGCTGTAGATAGTACCCTCTAATCCCTTGGGTGTAGCTCTCGCTGCTAGAGTGTTAAGAAACATTCCATAGAGGATTCCGAAAAAGCCAGTTATCACCAGAATGATGCGAGCCGCCCATAGGCCATGCATAAAGTACCATGCGGGATATGAGGCGCAGTCCATTAGAAATGCGCCCCACACAAGCGACCTCATGGTGAGATAGGGAGAAAGAAAACCGTACGCAAGTAGACCCGCGAGAACCCCGGCGGATGACCATTTTACCAGTAAGCCAATGGTGTAATCGTTAAAGAGTAGGTAGCCCTTTTCGAAATAGTAGAGTTGAATGTTGATTCCCGGTGTGATGATTAGGTAAAACACGTAGCCCAGGAGTACCCACAGGCCGGGAGAGGTCAATGCCTTTGCGAGTGCGAGTTTATTTGCATCATTTTTTATTTTGTCGGCAGCTTTGGCCTGGCGCTTGTGCTCTTCCGACATTCCCCTATGGCTTATTGGGCGTTCCGGAATTAGAAATGCCATGGGTATGCGCAGAGCCAGTAGTCCTGCCACAATAAGAGCACACGTCTCTACAGATAAGTATTGCGCGGAATATGCCTGCACGTTAGCCGCAATCGTTAATCCCAGAAGGTAAGGTACTACGCTTTGCAGCGCAAGCATCGATCCAAACAGGCCAGTAGCATTGCCGATTCGCACCATAACGGCGTTCATCGATACACCTACCAAGGTACCGCCGAAGCCAATCACTAGCAAAATTCCTACAAGCGATCCGTAGGTTAGATGCTGCGATCGAGCCATGATGACATAACCTATCACCTCAATGATGTAGCCGATGATGAAGTAGGAGCGGCGGCGGTAGCCCAGAATAGGAAACAGATCGGACCCTGCACCCAGGAACGGCTGAATGTACGAGGGGATGCCCAGTATGATCGCCATGGTACCTACTGTGTCTGCCGATAGATGCAGAGGGCCTCGTTCAAAGCGCTGCAAGGTTTGGCCGATGACAGCACCACCTAAGGTGGCGACAAGCGCGAGGAGCATGACCAGGACGACTACACGTTTCACATCAGACCTGGACGGCTCTTGGTCGTCATTCTTAACGATTGTCAATTATGTATCCTCTTGGGACATTATGTTAATGAACTGCCAATGCGTGGAATTGCGGCAAGCAGCCTGTGGGTATAGGCTTGCGTGGGGCGGTCGAATATGTCATCGACAGGGCCCTGCTCGACAATTCTTCCTTTCTCCATAACAGCCACGTCATCGGCGAGGTAGCTAACTACTTCCAAATTGTGGGAGATGAAGAGATAGGTGAGATTGAACTCGCGCTGCAACTTCAGCAGCAGATTAAGAACCTGACTCTGAACGGAGACATCAAGCGCGCTCGTAGGCTCATCCAGAAGTATAAAGCCTGGTTCCACTGAGAGGGCTCGGGCAATGGCAATTCGCTGCCTCTGCCCACCTGAAAACTCATGCGGATATCGGTCGAGAGTCTCTGCTGGAAGCGAAACATGCTCTAGAAGTTCCAGTGCCCGCCGTTCACGATCTTGCGGTCCGTCGCCTATCTTGTGGATGATCATTCCCTCTGTGAGTGCCTCCCGAACTGTTAGACGTGCATTTAGAGAAGCGTACGGATCCTGAAAGACAACCTGCATTTCGCGTCTTAAGGCACGCTTATTGCTTCCAGACCGACTGGAAAATGGTTGCCCACGATAGAGTATTTCGCCGGATGTTGGCTCTAGGAGATCGAGGACCATGAGCCCGAGGGTTGTTTTGCCAGAGCCGCTCTCACCAACGACGGCCAGGGTTTTGCCCTGCTTTATAGAGAGGCTCACATTGTCTACGGCGGTGTGAAACTCCTTACGCCCCAGCAGGCCGGTGCGCACTGGAAACTGCTTGCTAACGGCTCTCACTTCCAGAACTGGTGCGTCCGAGTCATTTCGGACCGAATTTTCTAAACCCTTGTACCCAGTCGTCATTTTAACCGCTCCTGGTTACCCGCCATTTCCTGAGCCGGGTAGAGGTGGCAGCTTACTGAACGAGTGTCATCATACTTGGTGGCCAATGGCATCTGCGAGTCACAGATTTGTAATCGCTTTGAACACCGATCATGGAAGCGGCAACCGGCCGGCCACCGGGTAGGTGGTGGTACAACGCCCTCCAGTGTGTATAGTTCCTGACCACGCCTAGACCTTGACGGCAGACTAGCAATTAGGCCCTGTGTATACGGATGAAGTGGATTAGAAAGAAGAGTATTAGTGGGCGATTGTTCAACGATCTGGCCGGCGTACATCACCGCAACTTTGTCAGCAACCTGGGAGACAATACCCAGGTCATGAGTGATTAACAGCATGGACATGCCGGTATCTCTCTGCAGATCGCGGAGCAAGGTGAGTATCTGTGCCTGAATGGTTACATCTAAAGCTGTGGTCGGCTCGTCGGCCAATAACAACCGCGGCTCATTAGCTAATGCAATAGCAATCATTACTCTCTGGCGCATGCCTCCGCTGAGTTCGTGAGGATATTGCCTTAAAACCTTATTGGGACTGGGCATTCCCACTCTTTCCAGCAGGGACCGCGCACGCGATGTGGCGGATTCCCCTTTGAATTTGTCGTGCGTCAACATTGCCTCACGTATCTGATATCCAATTGTGAATACGGGATTCAGACTCGTCATTGGCTCCTGGAAAATCATACTGATCTGCCTGCCCCTTATGCTGCGCATCTGTTCCCATGTGAGGTCCAACAGGTCCTGTCCGTCAAAAGATATCGTGCCACTTTCAATATATCCTGCGGGCTCTGGGACCAGTTGCATGATGGAAAGCGCCGTAATGGATTTACCGGACCCACTTTCACCAACGATAGCCATAGTTTCGCCAGGCTGAAGTGAGAATGAAACACCGTCAACAGCCTTACTGAGACCGGCAGGTGTATTGAAGTAGGTCTTTAATCCATTAACCTGCAGTAGCGGAGGGTTCAAATTTAGGAACTCCTAAGTCGCGGGTCGACTGCATCACGCAGTGCATCACTAAACACGTTTAAAGCAAGTACCAATATAAAGAGCGCCGTTGAGGCCGCGGTCAAGTTCCACCAAATAATGGGATCTCTCGCAAGCTCAAGACGTGCAGCATCAATCATGTTGCCCCAGCTTCCCGTCCCTGCTGGCACACCTATACCAAGGTAACTCAGAATTGTTTCGCTGAGAACGAGTGAACTGAAGTTGAGGGTAACGGTGATGATGACCACAGGCAAAATGTTGGGCAGGATGTGGTTTACTAGGATACGTAAATCACGTACGCCCAATGCACGGGCGGCTCGAACATACTCTCGATCGCGGTGCTTTAATGTTTCACCACGTACTAGTCTGCAGAGATCCACCCAGCTTGTAATACCTAGAGCAAAGCAGAGGTTGACCAATCCTGGTCCTAGCACTAGAAGGAAGGCAATGTTAAGCAATATTCCTGGCACCGACCCTAATGTTGTATATAGGTATTGAATTATGTCGTCGACCCTGTGGCCGAAGTACCCAGCAAGCATTCCCAGCAAGACTGCCACGGGAGTGATTAGCAGGCTGGTAAAGCCCCCGATAATGATAGAGGTTCGGCATCCTCGTAGGGTCTGCAGCAGGACGTCATTTCCGCTTCCATCGGTTCCTAGAACGTGCCACCCTTTTAGAGGATGCGGGTGAGGCTCGCCCGTGGTCATCTTTGCGAAAGGCGCAGAATAGGTCCGTTCGGACTTAACATGCATCGCATGGAAAAGGTGGGTAATCACAGACTCCGGTTGCGCCAGCGTATTGCTCTTCCAGGTTATGCTGTCTAACACGGCAATACAGCAGTAGATGCCTATCACGGCTAGTGAAAATATTGCTGCTCGGTTGCGGCCCAAACGCCTGTAAGCCTCAGCCCACAAAGGCTGCCGTCCTGATCGCTTTATACCGCCCAGTACAATGATAATGGCTAGTAGCGGAACAAGGTTACTGAATGTAAGTAGGGATTTAAAAGGTATCAACGGTTATTCCAGCCTAACTCGTTTGTCGACCAAGGCGTAGCTAATGTCGGTTAGTATATATCCAACAATTGTCACAAGCGCGCCGATGAAGACCATGGCCCTAACCACCGCAAAATCCTGGCTGTTTATCGCGTCGACCAGATAATTGCCCAATCCTGGAATGTTGAAAAAGCTTTCGAGAAGGATGCTTCCGAGAAACAATCCTGGTATCGCCTGGACGCTTGTAGTGAGTACGGGAATCGCAGCATTCTTAAGCACATGCTTGAACAGAACCTGCGGCTCACTCACTCCTTTGGCACGGGCTGTTCTTACGTAGTCCTGGTTCATTTCGTCGAGCATGAACGTTCTGAATTGGCGAACCGATGCGCCCATGCCACTGATAACCGCAACCACTACAGGTAGAAATGCAAAGCGCAAGCTTTCCCAGCCAGGTAAGAAGCCAGCAACTGGGGTCAACTTCAGAAGGCGCCCAAACACAAATTGACCGCCAATAATGTAAACGAGATACGTTACGGACATCATAAAGACGCAAAGAGAAGTGCCGTAGATGTCGAGGTACGTACCCCGAAAATAGGCTACAACCAGGGCGAGCGAGAGGTTAATAGTGATCGCCGCGCCAAAACTTAGCACAGCGATTTCAAAGGAGGGGAACCAGCTCTCCTTTATGCGGGTCATTACTCGCTCGCCCTTCACAGAGTCTGAACGACCGAGGCGCAACAGGAAAAGACCCTCGGTAGTATCGAGAAACTGTTTCCACTTGGGTTTATCGTAGCCATGCTGGTGTTCCCAGTCCTTAATCTGTTGAGCGGTAGGGTTTTTTGCGCTGAGATTTCTCCTCGCGATCTCGCCGGGTGACGCAGTCATATAAAAAAGCACGAATGTAAGAAAGCACACACCCACAAGAATAGGTATGGAGTATAACAGACGCCGAATTAGATAACCAATCATGACCCTGCGTTTCCTCCAGGTTTAGAACGTCTTACATGGCGGTTTGCTCGCTGCTTCACAACATTTAACGCGGGCACCGCAGAAACAATAAGCAATGTAAGCACAACAACCAGCGGCCAAACGCGTGGCTTGTTCCAAGTATTCTGCAATTTCGCACGAAGCGCGCCGTCAATTCGGTAATATTCCGGGGAGTCTAGTGCAATTGGGTTTGGCTTGTAATTCTTTAACCACGGCTGAACAAGCGCATAGGCCTCAGAGTGACGTTGATAGATTAGCGGACAATCTCTAACAGAGATTGTTCTCAGTTCGGCAATTAAACGCGCTCGTTCGGGCGTGTCGTTCATTGTCTGCATCTCTGCAAAGACTTTGTTGTACTGTGGATTGTTGTAGTCGGACTCGTTCGGGCCAGGTCGTTTGTTTGGCCCGTATAGAAGGAATGCAAAGTTTTCAGGATCTGGATAATCTGCTACCCAGCCCCAGTTAGCGAATTGAAATTGGCCGTTGTTTACGTGATCTTGAAATACGTTGTAGCGATAGGACCTGGCCACCACATCAATGCCTAGGGCATCCAGTTCCCGAATGTGCAGTGCTAGAGCCTGTCTGCCTGCTGCGTCTGTATAGCTGTTGTCGTAATACAGCACCAACCGCTTATGAGTTGATGGATCAACGCCGTTAGGATATCCTGCTTCGGCCAAAAGTGCCTTTGCGCGCTGAAGATTGAACACTCGGTACGGATTCACGTAGTGAGGATCATATCCAAACAGGCCCGGTGGTACCAGCCATTGCGCCGGCGTACCAAGCCCGAGAGTTTCCAGGTCTATCTCCTCACGTTCGTCAATTGCCATTGAAATGGCCTGCCGGAGGTGACGTGCCCTAGCAGAATACCCACCCACAACGGGATCATCCATATTGAATATGTAGTAGTCAACATCGATTCCGACTGATTTGACAAGTCGAATTCCACGCGCGGCGAGATCAGGTGAGAGGTAATCTGGCCGGGGCATTGCTTGTTGAAAATTGTTTTGCGATACACCGGTGGCATCCAGATACCCCTGTCGAAATTCATTCCAAGCGGTTATGCCTTCGCGAATTATATTGAACTGAACTGTTTTGACAAGTGGCAGCTGCTTACCTGCATCTACTAGTAAACCTGCTGCTCGGTCTCCTGGCATGCCCGCAGACGGATAGTATTCTACCGGCCGATTTGGGTTGGTCTTCAGTAGAATTTCACCCCGAGGCACGTATTTTGTCAGCACGTATTGCCCGCAACCAACAGGGTGTGTTGCCAAATGGGCTCCGTACTTCTCTACCGCCTCGTGGGCTAGCGGAGCGGTGAACGACATTGCCATTAGATAACGCAGCTGTGGGTATGGGTGGTTGAGCAGAATTCGAAAAATGTAGGGATTGCTTTTGTCTAGCTGTAGACCCGCGATTGGATAGCTGTAATCAGGCTTTTTTTTCTCGTCGATAAGTTTCCGATTGTACGCTTCGTATGCCGACATTCCCTCTATCTTGGTATCGAAATAGGCGACTATTGGACACGGTACAGAGGGATCCGCCATACGCTTGAAGCTATAGACAAAATCTGCTGCGGTAATGGCCCTGCCCTGGCCGTTAGGGAAACAAGGGTCGTTCTGAAACCTTAGATCACGCCTTATTTGAAACGTCCATAACTGCCCATCGACCATCTTTCTGGTCCCGTCTGGCATGGCGGCAAGATATCGCACGGCCTTAACGACTGGCATCCGTGCACCAAGACAGAGGTCAAGTTGAAGGGGATTGCGTTTTAAATAGTCGTACTTAAAATACGACGAATACAATAGATTAACGATTGAACCAGAATCAACGTCATACGCTATTGTTGGATCCAGGGTTTTTACGTCATCTGTAAGGGCGAGATACAAAATTGACCGAGACGAATTAGCGGCAGGATAGGGACTATTACCGCATCCTGCACACAACATCATAGGGCACAGGCAAAGTATTAGGATGCATGTGCGGCGGGCGTGATTAAGGAAGTTAGTATGGTTCATAAAGTCATGGAGTGATACACGGCTCGTGCGTTGTGGAATGCTACCGGGCAACACTGCCGTAACGACCAACTGATTTAATATACCTGCATTTCTGTCAACTTTCGCATAGCGAATTCGGCAATTTACCGGGCTACAACTTACGTTGTGGTAAATTGGAGTGTATATCTGTACGAGGTTACGGCACACGTCATGTTTGGTGACATTAATGCCGCGAAAGGTGCATGCCGCATATGCTTACTACAAGTGAGATGAGTGCGTTGGAGGCACTCACAGACACCATTATCCCGCCAGACGATTGGCCGGGAGCGGTAGCCGCCGGCGTCTGTAATTTCATCCTGCATCTTCTGGCAAACGAGGAGAATTGGCACGTTGATGCCTACCATCTCGGCCTTGCCGCTCTGGATCGTCTTGCTCGCGGTGTTCACGATTTACCGTTTGACGGTTTAACGCTTGCTCAGAGGACCTCGGTTCTAGAAATGGTTGAACAACAGTCGCAGGAAGCAGTCGCTTCCGGGATAGAGACTAGTTGGCTTGGATTGGTTATTAGGCATTGCGCCGAAGGGTACTATGCGGATTCCGGAAATGGCGGTAACTTTGACCAACTATCATGGGCAATGGTGGGCTATAAGGTGACAATATGAGCGGCTATGATGCAATCGTCATCGGTTCGGGCGCAGGTGGTGGTATCGCGGCCTGTGTGCTTGCCGAAAGTGGCTTTTCCGTTCTGCTTGTGGAAAGGGGTGAGCAGCTATCCTATCATGACGTTGGTCGAGACCACCTGCGAAATCAACGTCTGTCTGCGTATGGGCACAATGCTGGCCCAGGACTCGGAAATCCGCGTACGGCAAGAAACGCGCAGGGCGAGCTTGTTGCACTAAGTCCTTGGCAAGGCGGATACCACGCTAATGCGGCTTGTGTTGGAAGTGGAACGGTTGTTTACGGCGCACAGGCATGGCGGTTTCTACCCCAGGATTTCAAAATGGCATCCATTTACGGCGTACCGCCTGGCAGCTCCCTTGCAGATTGGCCAATTGAATACAATGATCTGGAGCCTTACTATACGCGTGCAGAGTGGGAACTAGGCGTTTGCGGTGACGACCGCGCTAACGCACATAGTGCTTATCGATCAAAGGCCTATCCTATGCCACCAATGCGGTCGACTCTGCAACACGGTGTATTGAAGGCAGGTGCAGACAGGCTGGGGTGGAACACGTCGCCCGTACCGCTCCTAATCAATTCACAGGAGTACGGCGGCCGACCCGCGTGTGCCGCATGCCAGCACTGTGTAGGATTTGCTTGTCCGGTTGACGCCAAAAATGGTACTGCAAATACAGTTATCCCTCGAGCCATCCAAACGGGTCGTTGCGAGCTACGCTCCTCCACAATGGCAAAAAGGCTTGTATGCGATGATGATGGGCAAGTGATAGGGGTAGAACTCGCCTCAGAACTCTATGGTGAAATCAGTACGCGCGTTGTGTATGCCCGCAAAGTTATATTATCTTGCGGGGCCATTGAGTCGGCTCGTCTCCTTCTCAATTCTACGTCCTCACAGCATCCTTCCGGTATAGGCAATCGTTACGACATGGTGGGTAGGAATTTGCAGGGCCACTACTATCCGGGAGCAATGGGATTAATGCCGCACGACGTTTACGATGGAATAGGTCCCGGCGTTGTCATTTCCACGTCGCGATTCAACCACGGGAACAAGGGGATTATTGGTGGAGGAATGATCGCGAACGAGTTCATCATGACTCCGATTACATACTGGCACCGTGCGCTTCCACCTGAGGTACCACGCTGGGGGCAGGCGAACAAGGATTGGATGCGCGATAATTACCGGCGTACAATTCATATTACAGGACCCGTGCAGGAAATACCTTCGCCTAGTGCGCGAGTCACGGTTAACCGCGAAGTGCGAGATAAGTATGGCATTCCTGTAGCCCACCTTTCAGGGGCGACCCACGAGGAAACTGTTCGAACGTCAGCCTTTATGTGGGAGAGATGTGTTGAATGGCTGCAAGCTTCTAATGCTCAACATATTTGGGGCGAAGCGCCGAGGGGTGCCTGGTTGAGCGGTGGCCAGCACCAGGCAGGTACATGCCGCATGGGTGATAATCCTGAAAGTTCAGTTACAGATCGATGGGGCCGCGTCCACCATCAATCGAACCTTTACATACTGGACTCATCAATTCACGTTACCAATGGCGGGTTTAATCCAGTTCTAACAATCATGGCGCTGGCCTATCGCGGCGCAGAAAAGGTAGCATCTGAACTTAATGGCCACTAAAGTGCTGAACCGTGACAACATCTGTACAACCGAATTGGCAAATGGTATTCGAGTAGTATCCGAATTCGTGGATAGTGTCGAGTCGGTCTCCATCGGAATATGGATTGGTACCGGATCGTGTGATGAGACGCCAGATGAAGCCGGAATCACCCACTTCATCGAGCATATGTTGTTTAAGGGAACAGCAAAGCGATGTGCACGAACAATTGCAGATGACATTGAAGCGGGTGGAGGACAACTAAATGCCTATACGAGTAAGGACGTTACCTGTTACGAAGCTCGGGTACTTGCGACCGAAACCGATACAGCCATGGACGTTCTTTGCGACATGCTTTGTAACTCCAAATTTGACGAAGAAGAGATAGACCGAGAGAAACAGGTAGTGCTAGAAGAGATCAAAATGATTGAGGATACGCCGGAGGAGGCTGTTCTCGATCTGTACGATACTGTGGCATTTGGCTCCAATCCACTGGCGCCTCCAGTGCTCGGTACAGCGCAAAGTGTTTCTACTATTTCCCGCGACAAGATCCTTAGCACTATTGCAGCGCGATATAGACCAAATCGAATCGTAGTTGCGGCGGCCGGCAGGCTGCACCATGAAAAACTGGTGGAACTTGTGCGGCGTTACCTGGGCCATTTGCAGGGCAGTGCAGAACATAGGCTATTTGTACCACTGCAAACGGCGTCGGTACAAAGCAAGGTCGCCAGGCGCGATGCGGAGCAGGTACATTTTGTGATGGGTGGACCTGGTGCATCTCGCCATGACGCAAGCAGGTACGCGCTCAGCATATTGAGTAACTGCCTTGGCGGTAATATGAGTAGCCGGCTATTTCAGGAGATCCGTGAGAAGCGGGGCTTAGCGTATAACATTGGGACGTATTCCCGGGTTTTTGATACCGGTGGAAGTTTTTGTGCGTTCGGCGGTACGAGCAGTGACCAGTTTGATCTTGTGGTAGAGCTAACGCTGGCTGAATTTGACCGAGTACGACAGGATGGGCTGACTTCAGACGAACTACAGAAGGCGGTTCGGCAAATGAGCGGTGTCATCGCGTTGTCGCTTGAGGGAATGGCTTCTCGCATGTCACGTCTTGGCGACACAATGATGTTCTACAATCGGGTAATACCAGTCAGTGAGGTATTGGAGGCATACCAGGCCGTAGATCATGCGTCAGTTATTAAAGCAGCACGGACAGCATTGGACCCAGAGTGCATTGCTCTGGCTGCCATTGGGCCATTTAAGCAGAATCGCAGGAGGAAATCAAGTTGATAACGGTAGCCGTTTGCGGCGCGGCCGGTAAAATGGGCCGCGAGGTTGTAACCACAGTATGTGGAGCCGATGACACAAGGTTGGTGGCGGCAATTGACAAGTTTTCTACAGGCGTCGATGTCGGTGAAATAGCAGGTTGTGGGGCCTGCGGTGTGCCAATTACTCTCGATCTTACGGCGGCACTCTCGGACAACAGGCCGCACGTGATGGTGGACTTTTCCGTGCCGTCGGCTGTAAAGGCCAACGCGTTAACCGCTCTTTCTATGGGTATTCGGCTTGTAATTGGCACTACTGGGTTAAGCGAGCGAGATTTGCGGGAGTTAGACGAGGCAGCACGTGCTAAAAGCACCGCTGTATTCGTTGCCCCCAACTTCGCTATAGGCGCTGTACTGATGATGGAATTTGCAGAACGCGCGGCCAGGTATATGCCGAATGTAGAGATCATAGAGTTGCACCACGAGCAGAAGGTCGACTCACCAAGTGGTACTGCAATGCTGACCGCACAGCGCATTGGCGCAGCGCGACGCCAAGCGGGGGTAGCAGCGGATCCGCTACCTACCGAGCAGAAATTAAACGCGGCAGGAGCACGAGGCGCGTGTGAGGAAGCGACCGGGCAAGTTCCTGTTCACAGTGTGAGGCTGCCAGGGTTTGTTGCCCACCAAGAGGTGATTTTCGGCGGACCCGGCCAGATTCTGACCATCCGGCACGACTCGATTAATCGTGCATCATTTATGCCCGGCGTATTGCTCGCAGTGAGAAAGGTAGTTGATCTGCCTGCAGGTCTAACCGTCGGACTTGACGCAATAATGTGATGGAATCGGTTACATTACCCGACTATTTAAGAGACGGGCTTGATGTTGTTTTTGTTGGAGCAGCAGCTAGTCTTTGGTCTGCTGGTGCAGGTCATTACTATGCAGGACCCAATAACCGTTTCTATCTGCTTTTGCACCGCGCAAATTTTACCGGCTACCAGTACCAACCAAACGAAGATTACAAGCTGCTGGAAGTGGGTATTGGACTAACAGGGCTCTTGAAGAACGTGGCTAGCAGCGCAAACCACCTATTGCCGCCTGCTACCCACCTGCAAAAGTCCGAGCTGGAG
>DAIDKH010000088.1 GCA_027450145.1 Chthonomonadaceae bacterium
TTCAATACGCGTGACCATGCAATCGATGATGGAGGTTGAAATATCCGAGGTGTAGGACCGTAAGGAAGTTGCAGATCCGCGATGGGAGCCAACCTCAAAAATACCGCGTCTATCCGTGTGGCCTGGCCCGTACTTGGAGAGCCTACAGGAGGAATTTAATCTTGGTTGTCGTTCGCCTCTAGAACCGCTTCCGCCGCATAGATAGGTGCTTTACAACGTAATGCGATCGCAATGGCATCACTGGGGCGAGCGTCTAGCTCTATTTGCCGGTCACCCTGATTAATAACAATTTTAGCGTAATAGGTGAGCTGTAGGAGATCATCGATCACGACCCTGTCGACACTTCCACCAAGTCTCTCAATAATTGTGCTGGCTAAATCATGAGTAAGGGGACGATCTGGTGTAATGTGCCGGTGAGCCATGTGAATCGCACTAGCCATTTCCGGCACTACCATAATGCGGAACTGTCGGCCAGAGTTGTCCTGTAATAAGACAAAATATTCGACGGATATCCTCTCCTCGGGTTTATCCTCAGCTTGGGCGATGGCTTCAAATACACTTACTACGTGTACTTCCAGCTCTTTTATCGCGTGCTGATGGTGATCCTTTCGCTCATACCACTCTCCAGAGCGCGGATCTGAGGGATCGCCACCAAAGCCCATTCCGTCGAATAGATTGTCGAAATCGTTCGCCAACTCGTGTGCCCTATTACTCTAATCGCTGTCTTTCTTAAAAGTACGCTCTACTACCGCAAGGAACTCTTTGTTAGACTTTGTGTGCATAAGCCTTGATCGTAGAAGTTCGGTAGACTCGTTTGGATCTAGGCCGTGAAGAAGACGACGAAGCTTAGTGATCTGTTTGTATGTCTCTTCATCATAGAGAAGTTCATCGTGTCTTGTACTGGATTTGAGTGTAATCGCCGGGAATATCCTTCGATCAGCTAAACCGCGATCCAGTTCGACTTCCATATTGCCGGTGCCCTTATACTCCTCGAAGATAAGGTCATCCATTCTACTGCCGGTCTCCACAAGCGCGGTAGCCAGGATCGTAAGGCTTCCGCCCTCTTCTATGTTACGCGCTGCACCAAAGAAACGTTTCGGGCGGTAAAGGGCCGCAGGATCCAAGCCGCCAGCAAGAGTGCGGCCACTGGGGTTTACCGTCAGGTTTGAGGCGCGCGTATATCGGGTAAGACTGTCCATCAATATAACTACGTCACGCCTGCTTTCGGCGAGGCGTTTTGCCTGCTCAAGCACCATGTCGGCCACACGCATGTGGTTCTCCGGCGTTTCGTCGAAGGTAGAACTAATAACCTCACCTCGCACACTTCGCCGTATGTCTGTAACTTCCTCCGGGCGCTCGTCAAGCAGCAGCACAATGAGGATGCATTCGGGATGGTTAGTCGCAACAGCATTGGCTATTGTTTTAAGAATCGTGGTCTTGCCCGCTTTGGGCTGTGCCACGATCATCCCTCTCTGCCCCTTCCCTACTGGACAAATTAGATCGATAATACGGCCGATCATTTCGGTACGAGTGGTTTCAAGCATTAGGCGTTCGTTAGGGTAGATGGGTGTTAGGTCATCGAAATTTACCCGGTTGCGTGCTACTTCAGGGTCGACCCCATTCACTGTCTCTACTCGCAATAGGCCGTAGTATTTCTCTGAATCCTTGGGTGGTCGAACCAGACCAGATACCTCGTCACCAGTTTTGAGACCAAATCTCTTGATCTGCGTTTGCGAGACGTAAATATCTTCTGCATTGGGTGAATAGTTATTGCGACGAAGGAACCCCATACCCTCTGGGAGTATTTCCAGTATTCCTTTTTGCTGAAGTACCGTACCCTTTTCGTTCTGAGACTGCATCAGGCGACCGATGATATCCTCACGGCGGGTATTACCGGTACCGCCTATGCCCATCTCTCGGGCAAGATCCTGAAGTTCTCCAAGGTTCTTACCCTCAAGGTCTGACTGACTGAAGTTGTAACTCTCTTCCATGCGACGGGGTTACCTCACTGATGAACCAGTTACGCTGGTGATTCGTGTTGAAATTGGGTATTTATCGGGTACGTAAGATTAACCCGACAAGTGGAAACAAGCAGTTGATAATCATCGCCCAAGGGACACGCACCTCGATGACAATCTGTGGCGCCACTGGGCATTTAAGCAAGGATAATTCAGTGTTGAGAACGACTCCTCAATTTAGAGAAGGGAAGCAGAGGCTGTCAATCATTGTAAGTTTGGCACAATGTTCAACACTAATATTATATCACAGTTCTCCTCAATTGTCTACTATAAATTCCGTCTCAATTTAACGCTCTAAAAACTCAACAATTCCTATATAATCAAGGTTACGATATTGCTCTGCATAATCCATGCCATACCCTACTACGAAATAGTCTGGTATGGTGAATCCGCAATGTTGTACTTCAATAGGAACCTTTCTTCTAGATGGTTTATCCAGTAGGACACACACGCCCACCGACTTTGCATTGCGCGATCGTAGGTTTTCCAAGATGTAGCTGAAACGTAATGTAAGGCCTGTATCGAGGATATCCTCCACAATAAGAACATGCTTACCTGCAACTGCGGCATCCAGGTCTTTTAGGATGCGCACCTCGCCAGTGGATTCGGTTGCCGCGCCGTAAGATGAAACAGCAACGAAATCGTATTCAACTTGGCGCGGTACGGCCCTAACAAGGTCGGCAAGGAATACGGCTGCACCTTTAAGTATTCCTACAAGAAGTAATTGATCGTCCTGTTGAGGATAAGCCACGGCAATTTCGCGACCCATCTCGTTTACTCGCTGTTTTATCGACTTACTGTCTATGAATGGCAGGATGCGATGTGGCGGCAGATGCAGGCGAGAACCGGTCCCTTCATCCACGATCACTTACTCCCATTCTATGGTAGCGGGTGGCTTTGAACTAATGTCGTAAACCACTCTATTGACACCGTTTACTTCGTTAACGATACGCGCGCTTACCCTCTCTAGAAATTCGTAAGGTAAATGCGCCCAGCGCGCGGTCATGTAATCCTCGGTTGTCACCGCACGAAGAATTATAGGGTGTGCGTAAGTGCGCTGGTCCCCCATTACTCCAACGGACTTTACCAAGGGAAGTACCGCAAGGGCTTGGCTCATGGATCGGTAGAGCCCCGACGTTTGCAGTTCTTGCATAAAAATTGAATCCGCCTCACGAAGTAGGTCAAGCCGTTCGCGCGTAACCGACCCTAGAATTCGAATACCGAGCCCTGGCCCTGGAAATGGATGGCGCCATACAATGGAGTCAGGCAATCCGAGTTCGGAACTGATCGCACGTACTTCGTCCTTAAATAGGCGTTTTAGGGGCTCAACCACCTTCAACTTCATTCGTTTAGGTAGACCACCAACGTTGTGGTGGGATTTAATCACTTGCGCGTGTTTGCTGCCACCGCTTTCTATAACATCAGGGTAGAGCGTTCCCTGAGCAAGAAACTGCACACCTGTTATAGATTCGGCATGCTGCTGGAAGACATTAATAAATTCCCTGCCAATGATCTTCCGCTTTTTCTCTGGATCACTAACGCCTTTTAATTTTGTGAGAAATCTCTCACTAGCATCGGCGAAAACAAGATTTATACCGAAAGCAGCCGCGAAGTCCTGACGGACTTGATCAGGCTCACCTTTTCGCAGCAGACCATGATCAACAAAAATACAGGTCAATCGGTCTCCGATGGCCTTGTGAACCAGCGCTGCAACACAGCAGCTGTCCACACCACCGCTAACTCCACACACAACCTTACCATCGCCTACTACCGAGCGAATTTCAGCAACTGCTCGATCAATGATGCCTGCACTTGTCCATTCACTGCTACAGCCGCAAACATTGTGTACAAAGTTGCCCAGCATCGCGGTGCCAAATGGCGTGTGTTCAACCTCCGGGTGAAACTGAACACCGTAAAATCTGCGTTTTGCGCACTCCATCGCGGCTACCGGAGTTTGCGGCGTCGTAGCAAGTACGGTAAAGCCTGCAGGCGGTGTAAGCACCTTGTCACCATGGCTCATCCAGCAGTCCAAACTGCTGTTGATTCCAGCAAGCCCGTTAAGCAGTTCGCCACTCGCGCGCACATGTAACGTGGCCGGACCATACTCACGCTGGCTAGCAGGTTGGACGTCGCCACCCAGATCCTTTGCCATGAGCTGCTGACCATAACATATACCGAGAATTGGAATTCCCAAGTCATAAATCTTTGAGTCGGCCGAAGGAGCATTTTCGGCAAAAACACTGGATGGGCCACCCGAAAAAATGATGCCTCGCGGTCGTCGCGCAGCTACTTCCTGCGCAGTAATGTCCGAGGGCACAATCTCGCTAAAGACCTTACATTCGCGTATCCGTCGGGCTATAAGTTGCGTATACTGAGCGCCAAAATCCAGGATAAGAATCGTGTCTTGTTCACCTTCCGCAATACCTCGGTCGCGCTCAGTCATCCTCTTCGTCATCCTCCGTAGTATCGTTATCCATTCGTTCAAGCATTATTACTTCTCTTGGTGACGCCATGTCTAGTCTTTCCTGTGGCGTTTCGAGCCAACTCGTATAGGAGTTCAAGAGACTCTGACGTATTTCTTCATATCCGGCTCCAGCGTTTAGCCGCACCTCGCGTTCATGTTGCCAACGTCGAGCACAATGGTCGTAGAGTGCTTTTTCTCTCCATCCCATAGTGTTGCCCCAGGTTATTCCGTTGCCTATTTCACTGGGTATCAGCATGCATCGACTGTCCAGGTAATCGTTCAGTTCATTGCACCAAAGGTCGAATGCCTCGGTCCAGTCGCTTTCACTCATTGTTTCGAGCAAACGGTAACTTGCAAGTCTGCGATTGTACATGGTCTCATCCGCGATCAACGAGCCTAACCAACTTGGACTAAGCCATTCGTATTCAAATTTCATCCAAGTGACAAAGGAGCTAAGGGCTGGCAATAACACATCGTGCATTGCAGAGTCTGGAGTACCCAAACGGATGAAGTAGAAGTAACAGAACCAACTGAGGTCATACTCCGTCATTGACCGAAAATCAGTTTTAGGGTAGTTGGCAAGATAGTCGATAAGTGCTTCTAAAACATAGCTGTAGCGCTCTAATGTGCGGTTATCCGTGCCTGTGTGAGTTCCTAGCCAGTTGCCGTATTTGTCCAGTTCATCGTAGCCAGAATCCAGCAGTTCCTGTGTATCTGCGGTTTCTTGTTCCAGTATTTCATCGTCCATCGTGGTCTACCCCGTTTGTCATTATGCCGAAGCTGCTTGAACCGCCGTAAGAAAAAGTATGGCCATGAGGCCAAGATACGCAATCAACGCGAATGCTGCAGATTTTTCGCGCTTAGTGCCAAATAACTGTAACCAGCCTTGTGCCATTAGTATACTCAACGGCCCTAGGGCGGGGTAGAGATATCTGCCCTGAGTTTGGAAATATCGCGAAATGAAGACGGCAAATGAGAGGGCTACCAATGCAATCACAGTAAGGAAGAGCCAGACAATGCGAACCTGTGTTTTGTCATAGAGCTGGGTGCGTTTGAAATGCTGCATGAAAAACCCGGCAGCACAACTTAGTGTCACTACGAAAGCTATGATGTACACCTGAGAAGGTAAGAATGCAGGAACCCCAAATCTTGCAAGTTCCCGCGAGCCATATACTGCCCAAATGCTCTTGAACGTCATTGTTGCCACGAGCATATAGTAACCGGGCCAGCCTGGCATTGGCATTTGAAGATGTAGTTTGCCCGAGACAACCTGTGAAGCCATGGCAGTTCCACTGAACGACTGAGCAAATTCCTTGAGAGGTAGCAACTCATGGTACTGCACCATGTTGTGTACATACCACCAACCACAAATAAGTGCCGCTGTTACGGCTGCTATTATTGCAGTGCGAAGAATTGCGCCTTTGCTAAGCCCTACTTGTACTCCCAGTATCGCTGCAACCACCAAAACAGGTAGCAAAATGAGGGCTGTTGCTTTGGTTAGAAGCGCCGCACCAACACAGATTCCAAGCACGATCGCCCTTTTTGGAGTCGCCCCGTATTGCCAGATTATAACCACAGCAGCCAAAGCAGACGTAAAACACACCTCTAGCAAGATGTCATTATTTACACTGGAACTAATGGCAATATGAGCAGGAAGTAGCGCATCTATCGAAGCTGCTAAAACCGCTACCCATTGCCGATTGGGAAACGCCACAATGGCAAGCAAGAACGTCATGAGTACTGCGATTAGCCCTAGACCAATGGAGATATAGCGCATAGCGTGAACGCCTGCTTGTGCAGTTGGGACGCAGATAAGGTAGTAAAGTGGTGGTTGATGCCACTCATAACTTTGCTTCTTGGGGTCTTGTTTTTCATCTTGCAGTGTAGGCAGGCGCCCTGTCGCGAGAACCTTTACGTAGTTGACATGAGCAGCTTCGTCTGGAGCATTCTGCAGGCCGGTCAAACCGGTTGGTACGATATTTGCCATCGTTATGGCAAGTACGAGATAGGCACAAATGACAATGCCTAACACCATAGCTACTCTGGGCTCACAGAATAGCTGAGCAACGGACGGCAAACGCCGTACGGTTCCGTCGTTGTTAACATTGGTTTTGGTCACTGGTGGATACCTGCCGACAATGTGAATTTAAGTACGACGACGCCATGCCGGGCATATACTTCCTGCCAGAGCCCTTGCTTAATTGCCTCGCCAACAAGCCTGCGCCACTCTGGGTCTCCGGGTCGTACCTTGGTGTACCACCTGTAAAGCACAGTTGGTGCGGCATCGGCCGGAATCTGTTGATGTTTGGTGTTCAGCGGCGACCAGTTTAGGTTTATGAGCGCGTAATGGTAGCCCCGAGTTATAAACCACCGAGTGAGCGCCGCTGCACTGCCAATTGTTCTGTAAGGGATATACGCCGAGTGCTCGCCATCACCCCAGAGGTACGGGCGATGCAGGTATAGCCCCCTGGTCTCTTCGTACAAAATCACCCCTGAATTAGATGAGGTATTACGATTGATCCACTGCTGGGCAGCGTACACATCCAGATGATCAAATAGATCTCTCTCTTGAGCTGAGCGGCTATCCGCTAGTCGAATGAGGCGCGGAACAGTAATTACTGAGGGCAGTAGTCCCGTGCGTAGCTGAAATTCGGTTCCCGCCGCACCCTCGGATGGTAAAAGGAAGGCACATGCGATCAGGTAAAGCGCAGCGGCCGGCGGCAGAACACCAGCAATCACGGCGCAGAACTTTGTAATTGGGTTTGCTCCTTTACGGCGTGCTGCACAGCCAAGCGCCCATATGAAATAACCGGCAACCAGTGCGGCTATAGGCAGAAACTGAAGCACGTAACGACCAACTTGAGCAAGAACGAACCAGAGCACAAACTGAATTGCAGTCAAGCACAACAAAATATTGACAATCCCAGGGCGTTTACGAAGCAGAACAACCGCCAAAACCAGTGCGGAGTAAACCCCACCGATTAGCGCGGCGAAATTGAACTCGCCATGGTTGTAATAAAGGCTGGCGTCCACCATAATTTGCCAAGGTGACTGCAGCAATCCTAACAAGAATCGCCGCGGGGATGCCAGATGGTGGTAGACACCGAAGCTGTTCTGTTCAGATTGGTACACTGCAGCCCTGTGGGCACTCCAAAATTTACTGTGAGGAAACAACTTGTAATAAAACGGATAAACCGGGTTATGCATCCATACAATATTCTTGATGTACCAGGGAGATGCGACAATAACAGCCGCTAGCACGTAGGCTGCAACAGGTCGCCACCCTACTCGATATATTATAAGCACAAGAAACAGAAGGCCTAGCGGTATTAGTGCAAGGTACTTTATTCCCATACCCACACCGCACATTATTCCAGCGATGGCGAGCCATTTCGTCCTGTCGGCTTCATCATGCATACGAAGCGACTCTATCACTGCCGCTGTTGCCAGCAGCGCATACAGAGCGCCAGCAACATCGATGTAGGCGGTTGTTGCCTCCCAGAGTACTAATGGCGTGGAGGCATATACCAATGCTGCCGCCATACCTGCACGTGGGCTAAACCAATGCCGGCCCCACTCGAAGAGCGCAAGAACGGTGAGCGCACATGTTGCCAGGTGAAATAGGTTAGCGAGGTAAAAGCTGTGTACAAGCAGAGCAACCGTGTACAACATTTCCATCGTAAAGGGAAAATTACTGTGGTGCTCAGTGGGCAGCAACTGAATGGCGTGTAGACGAACATAGACGGCAGGATCGGCTAAGTGATATGAGAGAGCGTCCCATTCAATGGCGCCTGGTGGGCGAAAGCATGCCAATACTGCGATCAAACCTAAAAGAAGAAGCAATACTGAGCCAATGCGAAGGCTCGTAGACGCCGCGGGCGGTTGGTGCGGTCGTGAGTCGTTTGGGGCTTGATGAGAGTCCCGCCACGCGAGTCGCAGTCCAAAAAATGCTGCGATGCCGAGTATGCAGACCCATACTGCTACCGGCGCTGGTCGAAGTTGTCGTGCAAGGCCAATGACCAGTACGCCGTAGCTCAGCACTACCAATCCACCAGAGGCACTATAAATAAGCCGACTGGCACGCGTGGCACTGTTAGGAAACAGTGGGCGCATGAAAAGATAGCCCGCACCCGTGACAATGACAAGAATGACGGCAATAAGAGCAAGCGGTATCATAACTCGACCAACCGTGCTTTGAAAGTATATTTACCATCCAGGTGGCTGCAGTTCACCACGCCTGCGTAGCGGGCGAACGAACCCGCCTGAACGACAAAACTCTTCCCTACCCTCTCACCTTCTGACAGAACGGAATGTGTGTGGCCGCCGACAATAATATTGATCCCCGGGACGTGTTCGGCGATTTCCTTATCAACACGTAATCCGCAGTGACTCAGCAGTACTACAAGGTCCGGGTTCTCAATGCGTTTAATCTGTTCCGTTAACTCGATTGCGGTCTTCTGTGGCGCGGTGAACCTAAACGGTGACGCAACTCGAACCTTCATTCTCTCGGTTATCATCGGTACGGTCAGGCCAAATACTGTCACTTTAGTATTGGGCAGGTTAAAATTCACCCACTTCTTCACTGGTGGCTCGTCACCGGATACGGAGGTTAGATTTGCGCAAAGGATTGGGAAGGACGGCTGCCTCACCTTAGCATTCAAACCAACTCGGCTGAAATGGAACTCACGGTTACCCATGGTCATTGCGTCGTAACCAGCCATTTCCATCAAATCGTACACGGGTTCGGACCGATGATATGTGACATTGCCAGCCGAAATTGCGTCCCCTGCGTCAAGCAGCAATGTACTTTCTCCGGCATTTTTCTTTAGAGCCTCTATTGCTGAAGCTTTCGCTCTGGTAAGCTTGTTGTGGAAGTCATTGGTATGAATTAAGGTGAAGCTAGCTTTGCTCAACGGCCGGCAGCCTGTTCCGTAGTGTCAAAAAGCGGATCGCACATAACAGTATCGCTATGAGTATAGGCCGGTACGCAGCAACACAGGAATACTAAGATGCCGTTGCCTGAATTGCGAATCTGATGCCGACTGCCGGGTGGTATCGCGACGGCATCACACGGTACCACTGAGCGTACCTCTCCCTCTATGGCTATTTCGCCCACGCCTTGAAGAATGTAGTAAATCTCCTCAGTATTGGGATGAAAGTGTGCCTGCGTCGATCTGCCCGGTAGCAATTCGGCCTCTGCCAAACTCTGGCGCGTTACACGACTGTTTGCAGGCGCCATGATTTCGCGAATTGTGGACGTATCTTTTGTCGTGAAAGGTGGAACGGTATGCCGATTGACGATGTCCAAATTTGGTGCTCTCAGTTGAGTTCAATTCTAGGGTATGGTTAAATTGTACCGAATGTTAGGCGAGAAAGGAAACAGATCAATTATGGACAGGACACCAGTATATGCTGGGACTCCAGTATCTGGGGCGCCGTATACACCGGGAATACAGGTTGGTAATCTCGTATTCGTATCTGGTCAGGTGCCGCTAGATGCGGCTACGAACTCCATTGTGCGAGACGATTTCGAGAGAGCTGTAAATGTCTGTCTCGATAACGTAGCCCGTATTCTGCAGAGTGCGGGTACAGACCTTGGAAACTGCGTTAGGGTTGGCGTCTTTCTAGCAAATATGGATAATTTCGCAAGATTAAACGCCGTCTATGCCAGTCGGTTTGGCGAGGTCAAACCGGCCCGCACTTGCATTCAGGCCCAGTTACCGCTGGGTGTAGATGTAGAGATAGAGGCTATAGCCCTGATCCCTTAGGCAGGTTATTGTAGTAAGCTGTCTACAAACTTGGATGGATCAAAAGTTGTCATCTTGTCCACCTGCTCTCCTGTGCCCACAAGCTTAATGGGCAGGTGGAGTTCATCTGCAATGGAGAATACGATTCCACCTTTTGCAGTACTGTCAAGTTTCGTCAATACTATTCCAGTCAAAGGTATAGCATTCATGAACTGCCTTGCCTGATTGATACCGTTTTGTCCTGTGTTTGCGTCCAAAACTAACAGAACTTCGTCTGCTGGTCGTCCTAGCTCCCGTTCGGCGATACGATTGATCTTCTTTAACTCCTCCATTAGGTTAGCGCGATTATGGAGACGACCTGCCGTATCTGCAATCACATAGTCAGCGCCACGGGCTCGTGCTGCTTTAATTGCATCGAAGACCACTGCACTAGGATCGGCACCGTCTCGATGTTTGACGAGATCTGTTCCAAGCCTATCAGCCCATATCTGCAATTGTTCAATCGCCGCCGCTCGGAATGTATCTCCAGCAGCGAGTACGATTTTTTTATTACCATTTTGCAGCAAATGGGTCAGCTTAGCAATACTGGTGGTCTTACCAACCCCATTAACTCCTACTACGAGATAAAGCGTTGGTGACGCCTTGGCTACGTTTAGAACCGAACTGGTTGCATTGCCGCCTGAGAGTAACTCGACCAAAGAGGCCTTTAGATGTGCGACTACCTCATTGACAGTAGCCAATCGGTTCTCTTGTACTGCTTCCCGCAACTCGTCAAGTATTCTGGTGGTCGCATGAACGCTGAGGTCTGCCTGGATCATCATCACCTCAAGTTCTTCAAAAAGATCCTCGTCAACCTTGCCTCGTCCAGTTACAACCTGTTCAATTTTTCGCCTGATGTTATTAAATAACGAAAACTGCATACGGAACAAATTCCTTTCGCGGGTGCACAGCGTGAAGTTGGTACGAACCTACCGCAACTACTAGCTACTTACTCCCGGCTAGCCCTTTATTCCGGTGAGCGTGATGCCTTCAATAAAGTACCGTTGAGTGAAGAAGAATAACACCAACACTGGTAGCATAACCATGGTAGAGGCTGCCATCATCATTCCTGGCTCACCACCATGGGAATTTTGGAAAAGCTGAAGGGCATAAGCCAGTGTCTCTTTAGAAGGCGAGCTAATATAAATAAGCGGCCCTCTAAAGTCGTTCCAAGCGCCCATAAAGCCCATTATGGTAAGGGCTGCAAGGGCTGGCTTAATAAGCGGAAGCATGATACGCCAGTACGTTAAATATGGCGAGCAGCCATCAATTTTCGCTGCATCCTCTAATTCAGTTGGAATGCCCAAGAAGAATTGGCGCAACAAAAACACATTGAATGCCGAGGCAAAGAAGGAAGGGAACCACAATGGCTTCAGTGTATCAATCCACCCCATCCACCTGAAAATGAGAAAGACTGGCATCATTGTTACTGCCGCCGGCAACATCATCGTTGCCAACACCACGGTGAAAGTAATATCCCTACCTGGCCATTTTAGGCGTGAGAAGCCGTACGCCACCATAGACGACGACAACAAGGTGCCAATGATCGATAGCGAAGTGACAATGAGGGTGTTCTCGAGGAACACCAGCCCATGATCGGTATCGGCTGGCAGGAATTTTAGTGCATCAGAATAGTTGCTCCACAATGGTGCAAAATGCCTGATGGGTTTAAGGTCGGTATCTCTTGTTACAAATGTTGTCCCCCGCAAGGAGAACGGCGCTAGCACCTGAACATCTCGCGTTCCATCGTAATGTTCGTCCATTGTCGCAACCCTTACTTTGTTGCCATTGTACAAGGTAGTCGATACCTTTCGCTTCGTGCCGCCGATGTTGACCTCAACCTGTTGGGTAGGCAGCCATTCGGGAGGGAATTTACTCATTTGGCTGTCCTCTTTGAGGGAAGTCGACACCAGCCA
>DAIDKH010000089.1 GCA_027450145.1 Chthonomonadaceae bacterium
AATGAACGAGCAGCTTGAGGAACTATCCGAGAAAGAGCGGGATTTTTTGCCAATTACTGCTAGAGCCTACCTCTACCTATCGGGCACGCCATTTAAGGCACTGGCAACCGGTGAATTTATAGAGGAACAGATATTCAACTGGACGTATACCGATGAGCAACGGGCCAAGAGCGAATTCTCAACAAAGTACCCCGCCTTGCACAATCCCTACGGCGCTTTGCCGCAAATGCGCCTGCTAACGTACCAGATGCCCGCCGAGCTACTAAATATCGCAGGAGCTGGCGAGTTTGATGAATTTGACCTCAACGCGTTCTTTACCGCAACGGGCAGGGGAGCAAACGCGGTCTTCAAATTTGAAAATGAGGTACAGAAGTGGCTGGAGATAATACGGGGCTCCTATCTTCCGCAAACCATTGATAGCCTAAAATCTGCAACGCAGCCCCCTTTTCCCTACTCAGACGTTCGGCTGCTGCCGTACCTTCAGCACTCATTTTGGTTCCTCCCTAATGTGGCATCGTGCCACGCCATGGCAAACCTGTTAAAAAAGCGTTACAACACTTTTTGGCACGATTACCAAATTGTTGTGGCTGCTGGCGACGGTGCGGGCGTCGGTTTGAATGCAATCCCACCGGTGCGGCAGGCCATAGGCAGTGGTTTTCACACCAAAACGATCACACTCTCATGCGGTAAGTTAACGACCGGCGTTACCATACCGCAGTGGTCTTCAATTCTGATGCTTCGCAACCTCAAATCGCCGGAGACCTATTTTCAGGCTGCATTCCGGGTTCAGTCGCCCTGGTCCATTATGAACCCTAACGGGGATGACCCTCAACAAGAAGAGGTATTAAAGCCTGCTTGCTTCGTTTTCGATTTTGCACCCACCCGGGCACTGCGCCAGCTTTCGGATTACGCGATTGGCCTGTCGCCAGGCGAAGCAAACCCTGAGAGCGCGGTCAACGACCTTGTCGCGTTTCTCCCAGTGCTCGCGTACGACGGGGCCAACATGACGCAGATTGATGCCGGCGCTATCCTGGATATTGCCATGGCAGGGACTTCCGGCACCTTGCTCGCCCGCAAATGGGAGTCGGCGGTGCTGGTAAACGTCGACAATGACACGCTGCGCCGGGTTCTGGACAATCCAGATGCTATGGCGGCTGTCGAACGAATCGAAGGCTGGCGGAGTCTGGGCGATAACATCATTGAGACCATCATTAACAAGAGCGACAAGATAAAAGAGTTAAAGAAGAAGGCGAAGGATCAGGAACTAAGCCCCAGCGAAAAACGACAACTCACCGAAGAAGAAAAAGAGTATAAATCGAAGCGGAAGCAGGTGCAAGAGAAGCTCATAAAGTTCGCAACGCGGATTCCGGCGTTTATGTACCTTACGGATTACAGAGAAAACACATTACAGGATGTAATTACGCGATTAGAACCGGACCTTTTTGTTGCCGTTACTGGCCTCACTGTTGCCGATTTTCATCTGCTGGTGAGCCTGAGGGTATTTAATACCGAGAGAATGAATGAGGCGGTTTTTGCCTTTCGCCGCTATGAGGATGCGTCGCTGCGGTACACGGGCCTCGACAGCCATGAAGGCCTCTCTCGCGTTGGGCTGTACGACACAGTCGTGGCGATCACAAACTAATCCGTACAGCGCTCGCTAGTTCACCGTTCCACTGCCAATCACCGGCGCGATTGTTTCCTCGGTTGGCGGTTGATCGCACCAGAATCGGCATATTGCAGGCCAGAGCGTTAGGACGCGCCGCTTATTTTTCTTCTGGATTTTAGGTAATTGGTCAATTTAGCTCGCAAAAGGCGAGAGCAGTCTGTATTAAATTAACTGTACGTGACCAGCGCGTGGTTGAGCTGCTTGGATGCAGGCGCGGTACACGATACTTATTCTGGTAAATACAGAAATGGTGGGGGTTACCAATATGTCTCAACTTGCGTCGGCGACCGCCAACCGGCGATTTGTTATTGACTATGTCACTGCCTATTGCACGCACCTACTGGAGCACCTTGACAATTACCGAAGTCTTTGGAAATTTGACGAATTGATTGCATCCGAACTAACTGAAACGGTGCCGAGCGGCAAATTGGTCGATCGTCTTACGCTGGATAGTGTACGAGCGCTTACGACTGAAAAGGATCTCAGCAAGGTCGTTGAGTCATTGGTCAGGATCAACCGGTCTGTGGAAAGTGTCCTGAATAGCCGCGATCCCTGGGTGAAGTTCCATGTGAACTTCCCGCTTCTACGCAATGCTCTTGCTGGAAACAGGACAGTCTTGGTGGTCACGCTCACTGACAGCGGCTTTCCACGCCTCGGTAAGTTTCAACCGATATCGGTGACGTTCGAATACGAACAGTTGTTTCAAACCGCTAACGTGTACCTGGATCTTCTGGCGGATGCGGTGCAAGGCGCTGATCTTCCTCCAACTTACGGTATGCCAGTGACAGCCAAATCAGCAGACGGAACAGAAATTGAGATGACGCTGAACCATCGACAGGTGCAGGACGTTATATATTCTCCGAAGTACCTTAATGCATTTTTAGAGCGCATGTTCGCGGATGTCGCTGCCGCATACCCAGCCTCGGATACCGGCGACACCGAGGCGGAGGAGCCGTTTTTAACAATCACATGTGCACCGTATGTTTACGAGATGGACACCGCTGAAATTAGCCCAATCGTTGTTACTAGCTTTATCTGTAAACACTGTCGGCAGCTCGCAATGAACGCACGCAAAAGTGGCGCGCCACTCGTCGACAAGCGCGTTCCCTTACGCGCAAAGCTAGAGAACTTGCTGAGCGAGGTGCAGGGGCTCTAAGCCGGAATTATCGTGGATTAATCCACGTGTAGCAGGGGCGACCTCGGTAAATAGCGAATGGTTCGGGTGGGTGCGCCCCCCCAGTGTACACGATGGTGCTTGGTTATTCTGTACAATCTGTAAGTGATCAATCCATCAACACCTTGGACCTTATAAGATCATAACCCACGATCTGTGTCCTTCCTATCGCCCAGTTCTACCCCATTGAAGGGCGCATTCAGTGTCTTGCCTGCGCCGGTTTCAAGATCTGCCAGGAGTAGATGCCCAGAGGCGGTAAGACGGCCCAGGGCTACCGGTTGAATATCAGGTGGATGCTGCCCCGAAATACCAGGAAGACGCCATATATAAATGGACCGGTGAACACTATATACGTGCCACCGCTGTTAGCAGCCGATTGCGACAGCATGGTTCCGCCTATGGCCGCCGCCGCCAGCGCAAGACCAATCGCGATCTGTTTCGCGCCGGCGGCTCGCAGATTATCTGGCAGGATAGATATCCGTGTGCTGGCCGGTATAAAGTAATATTCGCCGGTTTTGCTGCGTACCTGAACCCAGCCATCACGCGTAGAACCGGTCATTAATGTTACAAATTCGCCCTTCTTAAAGAGAGTGGCTTCAGGCGCATTTGGGTACCCGCACCTAGGAGTGTCCTTTAACAAGCGAGCTGGCTTGACTTGTTGAATGCGGGTTGCGCCTGGAATATAGCCTTTCATCCCCGTGGCAGTTCGCACAAACGTAAACGTACCGCTATCCAGTTTGTGGGTCTTACCAAGCGCGACCTGCGAGCCTTGTTCGATAAACCCGCACGGTTCGCCCTGTCCTGGCTTAGGGAGTACTGGCACATGCGAGTCGAGTATGTCTGCGTGCATAGTGGAACCTCTCTCAATAGTAATTTACAGGTATTTTGATAGCCTGTTATCTCTTACTGAGAGCAGTAATACCTGCCGATATTACACAACCAGGAATGATTTTTACAAAAAACTTTGGGTTCACGAATTACCGTGTCGATAGAGGTTCTCGCCAGGAAATCATCGACGCACTATCATTGGGTGATTGCTGACCGGGGAGCGCGTTTGGAAGCGGTAAGATGTCACTTCGTGGCGATACGTTTTTTCGCCTTGGCAGCGAAATATCACCGAGTTAGACGTTGCTGATTTGAACTTGCCTCGGTGGTGCCGCAAACACCTGTAGCCGCGCCGTTCACTAAGCCAGCGTCTTCGTGTGAAGTGGCCGCCTCATCGGAAGTTTGCCCATCTGTGGTATGAAGCAGATTGACCGTGTTCGGCGTTTGTGTGGTTCTCAAAAGCATGTCTAGATCGTTTGCTCGCGATATGTGGGCCCGTATTGCAGCCACACACCTTTCTGCCGCTGCTGTCAACCCAGGGTCTGTTGTCCGTCTCTTCCTGATGATCCATTGAGCGGTCTGCATCTCATTGGAACCGCCAACGGCCTGGTAGGCGTGGAGAAGGGCAAGCTGAAGTTCCCGTGATCGACTGAACAGGCGTCGCTGTGTTGCAAACACCTCCGTACTGAAAACGTTACGGTCGTGTTCAGTAACCTGGTACAGGAGCCGAACCAGAGCATTCTGCGCGGTAGCCTGTAATGAACCGTTCCCATAATAGGCCGCCTCGGAAAGTGCCGGTATCGCGCGTACATCATTGCAGCCCGCCAGTTCCAATATAGTCTGCTTAAAGGTGTTGCTAAGTGCTGTGTAGAGGGCAATGGCTGCTGGAATGGCGCAGAGTGCGCATGTAATCGTCATTAGCCGCCACGCGTGAAAGTAGGCGGATGCAGAGATGATAATCGCGAATGTTGAACTGTAAATGAGAGCGGTCAGCTTGACGGCGCCGGAAATCCGCCGTCGGCGGCATTCTACTTCTCTATTTGCCGTTTCTATTAAGGTATCCAGGTCGTGACCGTTCATGCACCATCTCCCTGCTGTACCTTACGGGTAATGACAATTCACAGTTTCAGCGCATGGTTGTGGGGATCGAGGACCCAAGCTCTACCTATGAAAAGCACCAATTAGATGTCACCAAACTGGTCACGTGCGCCGGCAAAGATCGCGACACGCTGGGGCGGCCACTCTGGTTGGTGCCTATGGTCCCGGTTAGGTGTATAGGGACCCTCAGCCATACGCCTGTGCCATGGACCGTGCAAAGGCCACCGTTTCCATAAGCGTTATCGCTAAAGCCTGGGATCCACTGGCTCGCTTTCCAGTGCTAGTACGGCAAATACCATCTCATGAACTTGGTGCAGCGGCGCCCTGTTGACGAACCGCATGAGCGCATCGCACCCTAGTGCGTACTCTCTAAGCGCTAGTGAGCGCTTGGCGCCAAGCGCGCGAACTCGCAGTCGGTCCAGGTTCTCGGGTAAGGTGTATTCGGGGCCATAAATGATCCGCAAATACTCTGTACCGCGGCATTTTATCCCCGGTTGAAGCAGCCCCTTCTCGTCTTTAACCGTGAAGTTAAGAGGCTTCACCACCATACCTTCCGCTCCCTTAGACGTCATATCGTTCCACCAGTCAATCGCTGCGTCGCAACTGGCCGCATCCTTCAAATCCACAAGCCGATGGTCGGTTTTCCGAATGAGTTGGGGATCCGCGTCGCAAAGGCGTTCAATGAGTTGCAAATGCCAACGGTGGTCCTTGTTTATGTTGCAGTTTCCCTCATAAGCCAGCACGTGAAATGGGGCAAGTTGGTAGTCCTCTAACTTTGCGACGGGCCAGCAGTAGCGACCATAGGCCACGCGGTACTGTTGAACCAGGGCCAACTTCTGCGAATAACGCTGACCCAGAAGATCTGTACCCTCTACTCTGGTGCTGGCCATAGAGAGCAGGTTGGTCGCCTCGGCCAGCGATTTTGTGGCTGCTGTTCCCACCGGTGCATACTGGTTTAGCAGCAACGACATCGCCTTGGCCGACCATGGCATCATCTCACAGTCGAAGCAGAACCAGTTTGTATCGCAATGTTCCCACAATCCCGCGGTCGTAATAGCTTTAGAAACCCTCTCTAAAAACTGGGTCTGGACATCAGGATCACTGAAAAACGGCCTGCCAGTACGTGTGTAACAGGCGCTCCTCTCACCGGTTACGATCCCGAATCGGGTTTGTGCAGCTTGCTGTTCTTTACAAATCACAACAATCACCCGCGAGCCCATATGCTTTTCCTCGCAGATTAGGTTGTCAACATTGTGACTGCGGTAGTATGCAAACGCCTCGTCTGGATGTTCCAACATGCCCGGTCTACGGCTGGTCTCCGCGGGCGACATTGTAGGCGGAAGGTAGATCAACCAGCGCGGGTCCACGGCGAACCGGCCCATCACCTCCAAAGCAGCAATCGCGTTTTCCTCGCGTATCGTTACGTTGTGATGAAGGCTGGTTCCCAGAATCCTTTTGCCTCTCACGTCCTCAATATCGAGATGCATGTCGCCCGCTTTGCTATCTACTGCAGTAGATAGCGGCCTAATGGGGTCGCAATATTGCTGTACTGCAGGTACGGAAACAATCTCGCGTTCGGGGTATCGCAGGGCAGTCAACTTGCCGCCAAACACGCACCCAGTGTCGATGTTTATGGTGTTGTTGATCCATTCTGCTTCGGGCACGGGCGTATGTCCATAGACGATCAGCGTGTTCCCTCGGTAATCTCTAGCCCACGGATAACGGACAGGCAACCCAAATTCGTCAACTTCGCCAGTTGTCTCTCCATACATACAGAATGCGCGCACCCTGCCGGAGCTTCGCCCAATGTATTCCTCTTTGATACCTGCGTGCGATACGGCAAGTTTGTTGCCATCAAGGACGTAATGACTGATAAGGCCGTCGAGGAAGTTGGTTACCCGCTTGTTAAACTCGGCAGGTTCGCATTCAAGCTGCTCAATGGAGTTTTCAAGGCCATGAGCAATTTTGACTGAATGCCCCTGAAGCTTGCGCTTAAGTTTGTCATCGTGGTTACCATTCACGCAGAAAGCGATACCTGCTGCCACCATGTCCATCGCGATGCGCAGTACCTCTGGGATTTTGGGGCCGCGATCCACCAGATCTCCCAGAAAAATGACTTTGCGTCCGTCAGGGTGGGACACCGAGTAGTTCTCCTGTTTCGTTATCTGGTATCCCAGGCGGGTCAGAAGACTCAGGAGCTCGTCAAAGCATCCGTGTACATCGCCAATGATATCGAAGGGACCAGTTTCGTGCTTGAGATCGTTCCACAATGGCTGACGTTCTATAACTGCGTTGTCGACATCTTCAACCGATTTCAGCACATAGACGTACCGCAATCCCTCCTTACCCAGACTGCTCACTGATCTCTTAAGATGCCGGTGCTGGTTAGTAACAACATGGGGTCCAAATTGACGGTTGGAACGCCCTCTGTTCCGTTCATGGCACAGTCTCTCTGGAAGATCCAACACGATCGCAACAGGGAGTACGTCGTGAGCTCGTGCCAGATTAATAAGCGCCTTCCGTGCGTCTGGCTGTACATTCGTCGCATCTACCACCGTTAAACGGCCGGCGGTTAGCCGCTTGGAAGCTATGAAATGCAGCACCTCGAAGGCTTCTTTAGTCGCGGTCTGATCGTTCTCATCGTCCGATACGAGACCTCTGCAATAATCCGACGAGATAATTTCGGTCGGTTTGAAGTGTTTGCTCGCAAAAGATGATTTTCCGCTTCCAGAGACACCTACGAGAAGCACCAGCGACAATTCCGGTATTTTCAAGACTGTGTGATCTGCCATCCTATGCACTCCTCGTGAAGATTGCGCCTTGCGTTGGAGTTCCGTAAACGTCATCGCACGGGCCGATGCCTTCAAATTCTACGGCGTAACCGAATTCCTCTGCCACGCGCAGCCCCCATGCCTGAAACGCAGCCCGCGCCCACTCAAATCTGTGGTCATGATGCCTGAACTGCCCAGCAGGAAGAGTTGGATAAAGGGTGTTATAATCCGCGTTTGGAGTACTAACAATAACCGTCCGTGGGGCGGCGAAGCCGAATACAGCGCGCTCGAACATACTTAGTCTCGACGGGTCGAGGTGCTCCACTACCTCAATGAGCGCCGCTGCATCATAGCCAGTCAGCCGCTTGTCGTAATAGGTTAGTGCAGTCTGGATAAGTGTGATTCGAGACTGCTGTGACGCTGGCAGCCGATCGAGACGCAGGCGAGACCGTGCTTTCTCAAGTGCTCTGATCGAAACGTCGCATCCCGTAATCTTCTCGTAATTTGGGTCCTTCACCAGTCGTTGAAGCAGTTTGCCCTCGCCGCACCCCATATCGATTACTGTTTTGGCATGGCATTGGCTAAGTTGGTTCTGCGCCCACGTAAGACGGGCATCGTTCAGGTTGATGTTCGCAACTTCCTGGTTGTTTGGCAGCGCATCTTCCTCTTGTTCAGCAATGTCGTCTTCGGTCTCGTCCGTAAGGCGCTCAAGGGCGATGGTAGTGAGTGACTTCTGGTGCTTAAGGTATCGGCGAGTGATTAACTCCTTGTCGGGATGAGTTGCAAGCCAGCCTTCACCAAACCGAATAAGCTTGTCAACTTCAGAGTCGCCGATCCAATAGTGCTTATCATTGTCAAGGACAGGAATGAGCACGTAAAGGTGGGTCAGGAACTCTCGCACAGTACATGTCCGGCTCAATTCTACTGTGAAGTAGCGACTGTCGCCCCAATCTGGAAATCGGTCGTCAACAAGATTAGGTAGTATCGACAATTCATATCCCAACGGCTCAAATAGCCGTCGAAGTATTGGTTCGCCACCGCGGCACGGCAGAACTGGAAGCTTGACAAGGAGCGGTATCTCTCTGTCTACCAATTGCGGCCTTGCATTGCACCTACCCGCCAGTGCAGTACCAAAGGCCGTGTTTATTGCGACGCTGAGGAATGAGGTCGCTGCATAGGGTCTGTCGTTTACGTACTGATCAAGAGTAAATGATTGACCGTGAGTAGATGGGCGCCTAACCAGTTCTACGGGGTCGATATCTAGCAGCAATGCGGCTGTACAACAATCCTCGGTAGCTACTGGGTAGAAAATATGAACAACACCGAAAGCGACGGTTACTGTATTGAGATTAGCCGGATTTTTGTGCAGAAGGTAACCCAAATCTGTGGCAGGTTTGTGCGTTGTGGTCATGGTAAGAAGCATTGCAGGTTCCTTCAGTTGTACGATCGTATGCAGGAAGAGCCAAACTGGCTATTCTTGTTTTAACCCAGGAGAGCCATTCGTCCTCCTCGGTTATGGCAACTAAGGCTCCTAGAATACAAAAGTACAGTTTGCTAGATTCTGACAGATAGTAATAATTACCGAGGCGCCTTAAGGGTTGGCGCAGCTAGTTGCAGCGCCTATGTAATATTTACCACCCCTAATGGCAGCTGGGCATTGAGTTGGAACTGGGCATGAACAATTGGTTGGTTTCTGGGCAGGATTAGTGCCTGCAACACACATTGTCTCGTTTGACCCCCACATGTAACAACAGTTCTCCGAAACAATCTGTGTGGTCATGCAGCACGTGCTCAAAGGAGTATGAAACGTTATGTTAAATGTACGAATGCCATACATGAGCGGCAGTAGGAGTGATCTGTATGATGACATTGTGCCATTGGTTCTACTCCCTTATCGCATTGTTACCAAACGACCAGAACAACCGTTATGCCTTTATCCGCCCCCTGTGCAGGGGCTACGGCAGGAAGGCTATGCAGCATACAATTGCACCAATGTCAATTAACCCCCACGCGCCCTTTTGTTAAGCCTTGGCCCCAACGTAATGCGGCAATTGTTGTCTTGAATATAATCCTGCTGAAATGCAATGGCCTCAAAGGTTCGTATCCGTCCAAGCGCACAGCTGTGTAAGGATGGATGTCACCCAACGCAATTGCCTCTCCGCGAACTGCATACGAAGGATGTAGACGTCACAAGGCGCTACTCTATACCGACGATGAGCCGTCCATTGGGGTCAAACGAAACTGGCACGACTGCGGGACGCTCGTACCAGGGTTCTCCAAAGTACGTTGACCACCAGTGCCCGTTCGCGTCCCGAAAGATTGTGTTGTGGCCGCCATAAGGAATCGCTTCGCGGCGTGCTGGATAGGGCCCGTATATATGCGCGGATGTTGCGACCATGCAGCTATATCTGCCATCGTAGCCTTCGCTGCAGCACATATAGTAGGTTCCGTCGCGCTTAAACAAAAATGCGCCCTCGAAGCCAATGTGGTTGAACGAGTTTGGGCCGAATATCCCGTTGCAAAGATCCGAGTGATGGTCTGGATCTGGATCGGTAGTGGTAGTGGTTATGCATCGTGCAGGTTCCGCCAGGTTCCTCCTGTCTGCAGTTAGAGGCGCGATTTTGCCACAGTGCCACAGGAAGTATAGCGTGCCATCGCTATCCTGGAAGAGTGACGCATCAATCTCATCACCAAGGCGTGCGTCGGGATGCATGTCTTCATAGGGTCCCTCCGCACGTCCACTTATACTTCTTAGCAATCCGCAGCCGGATGTTTTTGCAGTGTTGTCCCACCCCGGCATGCTGTACGTGAGCCAGAAGGTATCCTCAAAATAGTGAATTTCGGGGGCCCATATCGGCTTTCCCGCCTCTAGGTATGGTTTGTGCCACGGGCTATTTCCGCAACGCCATACGGTACCTAGCGGCTGCCAGGCATGAAGATCTGGTGATCGCCACACGCGTATTCCTGTTGCCTGATTATCGCTCCAGAAGGGTTCACTAGTTCCTGTGAGATAATAGTATCCATCGTCAGCACGACATATTGCCGGATCGCGAAGCGGCTCATCCATGAGTTTACGTAGGCCATTGGGCGGTGTTACAGATAAGTTTGGTGCCATGATGATCGTCTCCCCCTACCACGTACATCTTCGTAGAGTACCCCACAGTTGTGAACACCAGGCTATTTGCTTCGATCATGATTATCATAATCAGTGTTGCTGTAGCAGGAATCAATAAGGAAGCTATTTAATAATACATACTGTTGCTTATAGGCTTGGTTCGTAATTCAGTTTTGAAATGCTCATGTTAGTCGTTGTGGCCCTAAGACATTTAGAATGGCCATATTTCATTTAGGTAAGAACCAGCTGCCTGCACCGTTTCACACTAACCGACCACTGTTGTGTCTCTTTGATCTTTGGCACGCAGCGGGATTTGTTCAGGCGATTTCCTTCATCCAAAATAATAAACCGTTTGCCGTTTCAGGAGATAGCACATGCTTGATTTTTTTGTGATACGGATACTGCGCAAATATCCGTTTTTGGGCACGCTCTCGTTTATCGGCGGGCTCATACTGCTGCCCGTTGGCCTCCTTATGCTTCATAACTTCGACCAACTTCGGTATAGCCCGTCGGTGACCACGGGGATTGTTGAGACACTGCCTCAGGATACCCACGATGGAGGGAATGTGACCTACAAGTATCATGTCGGCAGTGAGGATTATCAGAACACCGTTATGGTGAGCAGAAGGGAACTCGACCAGCTAAATATGGGAGGCTCTATCGTAGTTCATTACCAGGGTTCCGACCCTGCATCAAGCTTAACTGAGGGTGCTACGCCACACATCGCGCTGACGATGATAGGGTCCTCGGCGGTTCTGTTACTATGTCCCATGTGGGCAAAAATATCACGTAAGCGACAGTTGCGTCGGCAGCAGCGCAAGGCGAGGGCTTAAATTCCAGCAACCGCGACGTGAACTAGATGAGCGGATACGGGAGGTAGGTGGCGGTATGAAATCTCCCCCGATGCGCTATACCACGGAGTTGAAACCCCGTGCTGCCACGCATTTAGTCCATTGCGTGGACTAAATGCGCGGAAAGCAGAGACCCCGCCCCCGACGACCTGTGCCACGGGGTTGAAGGAGGGAGCAGGGATGGCGTTGGCGGTTGCTCGGGTAAAATGGCGGTGCGCGCTGCCCCACGTGCGGGATCCACTCGCCTGCGACGTCATTCACCAGGTTTGCGAAGGCGCTCACTGCCCGTAACCTCTCCCCCGGTGCCCTGTACCACGGGGTTGAAACCCCGTGCTGACACGCAAAAGTCCACTTCGTGGACTAGATGCGCGGAAGGCAGAGACCTCTCCCCCGGTGCTATCGCACCGCCCCCTCTCCCGGGCGGGCCGTTGGCCCTGAGCGAGGGGTAGCGAATGGCGGTTGGCGGTTGTGCGGGTAAATTGGCGGTGCGCTCTACCCCGCGTGCGGGGCCGACTCGCCTGCGACGTCATTCGCCAGGTTGCGATGGCGCTCACTGCCCGTAACCTCTCCCCCGGTGCCCTGTACCACGGGGTTGAAACCCCGTGCTGACACGCAAAAGTCC
>DAIDKH010000090.1 GCA_027450145.1 Chthonomonadaceae bacterium
AAAGGTTTGTAGCCAAAGTAGCAGCACAGTTACCCAGCCCTGGCCCGGCATACATTAATCCACCCACGCAGGAACACCAGAACACTGCATCAAGGGAGGTAAATCAAACCAAAGGCGCAACACCGTAACTCACATTTCTGTCCCATTTTTGTTGACACATTCCGCTTATGCGACTTGCAATCGTTGTAGGCTCCGGGAATATTGAACCGGTTTTTTTCGTAAATGTTTGAGGATTGACTTCGTTTAGTACTCGTTAAACGTCGAGAGTACGTGTTCTAGAGGCTTGCTGTGGTGATTGGTGCTTCCCGCATGTCATGCCGCTGGACAAATTCGTGCACAGTGACATAATCCCACAGTGTGGGTTGCTCGGTTACATGTTCTGTAGTGTACAATATTACTGGATGAATCTGTGACGTATACCAGGGTGCGATTGTATCGGCAGCGATCCGATAATTTACTGTAAGTCTCTTCAACCGGAGGAACCAGAATTGAAGCCTGTCTGTCGGCTAACCTCTTTGAGTAAGGGGTTGCTGGCTTTTGCATGCTTAACTATACCTGCACTCGCGGCGGCCCAAACTGCGCATCCGTTTCGGGATGTGCCGGCGAAGTACTGGGCATATCAAGAGATGGCAGATTTGCAACATGACGGGTTAGTAACAGGTTATCAACCGGGTTACTTCTCTGGTAAGCGCCTGCTGGTTCGCTACGAGTTTACAATTGCAATAAAACGTGCTCTAAACCGTCTCCCACTCTCTTCGGAGATTGCACAGGGTATCCCAGCTGGACACCTTCACCTTAGCGCCAGAGACGTAGAGTACATTGGGCAGCTCTGCGATGAATTTTCACCCGAACTGCAGAGCCTTGGAACAGACCTCCGCGACGTCAAAAGCACCCTGCAGAGCCTCAAAGAGGCACTATCTACTGGGCCTACGGAACTTAAGCTGTCGGACGGAATTGGCGGTTTGAACCTTGGTGAGCAGAATCCGTTGCTTGCAAGCAACGCACTTAGCGGTATGCTTCCGGCTGTTACTGCCTCCCCGGGAGGACGAGCTGTAGGTAACTTCGGCCCCGCCGTGTCACAGTCGCTGTTCAACACGATGCCCCATAACCTGCTTGCTTACTCTCAGTCGATGCCGGTGCATTCTGGCCTAAACTTGCATATTGGTTTGGGCGGCTCAAGTAGCTTTGCCCTTTCCCTTGAGCGCAGTACGGAGGGTATTACAACTGCTGCTCTACCGGCCAACGAGGAGACCCTGGGCACACGCCTAGATGTTGCGGTCCTCTCGCATGTCATTTTAGGGGCTGGCGCCCAGCAAAGCCACGTTGAGTCGCTAGCTCCGGGCGGCCCATTGTTCAACACAAATGCCTACAACGTGCACATCGGGTATTCCAGCGGTGGAACCAAGGCGATTGTAGGGTATCAGTATCTTACGTCTCCAACAGGAACCATGGGTAATCTCGCGCTGCCTGACCTTCAGGGCCCTTATACCCGGCTGGAACTGCGTCTCTCTCATGGCCTGCAGAGTTATGTCGGCGGCGCAATCTACAGAGGCATCGGAGTCGATAGCTCCGCGCCTATGGCTGGTAATATCTATCGTGGCCGAGCTGGCATACAGTGGAGCCCAACGAGCAAATTACGGCTAAGCGCCTCCTACGACGGAGTGTTATACGACCTCAATGGGGCCATATCGTCTAACGGGCGTGCGCCTATGGAGCAGTATCTAACCCTGGGTGCGGGGCTAAGTCTTAGCCGAAATGCCGTTTTGCGAATGATGTACAGAATTAGCGCTCAACCCGTTTCTAACGTGGTGAGCAGCCCCGCGCCCTCGGTATTTTCAACACAGCTGTCCATTCATTTTTAAGTCGAGAAACGTTTTGGCTAGTTAATGGTAGAAAACAGCTGGCCAGATCACCAAGGTTTGTTGCTTCACGGTCCCACCATTTGGCATTACAGTACAATCTGGCACGTGTTTCGTGGCAATGTTCACAAGAAGCCCAGGCTAGAGCTAGTACTATAACTTAACGCAACAAGGCGGCCATATACCTAGATTGCGCCCTGGTTGACGGGAAAGTAACTGCTTTTCATCGCACTATGCGTAGGCCAGCTTTGTTTAACCTTCGTCTGCGATAACCACTGCGCTCAAATCGCCTCTTGGCCTTTACCCAAATTAGATAGAAGGAAAAATGGGGTGTGTACTTGAATTAAGAACGTGTGTTTACAAATTATGTGGTTACCCAGGAGACATTTAAATGTCGGAAACAAGCGTAGTCGTACGACCAGATTTGCCTATAGGCACCATTTCGCCCAGATTGTATGGCCAGTTTGCTGAACATTTAGGCAGATGCTGTTATGACGGCCTGTGGGTGGGCACGAACAACAGCTCAATTGCTCACTCTCACGGATGGCGTACAGACGTGTTGCAGGCGCTAAAAGCGATGCCTATTCCCCTGTTGCGCTGGCCGGGCGGTTGTTACGCCGACCACTATCACTGGCGTGATGGTATTGGCAGCAAGCGGCCCGTACGCTTGGGAATGTCCTGCGGCTTGACCGTAGAGGACGACAATTCACTTGGGACCCACGAGTTTTTAGACTACTGTGTCGAGATTGGCGCCGAACCCTACCTGGCAGGCAATATGGGCTCGGGTTCGCCTCAGGAATTGTGTGATTGGGTGGAGTATTGCAATGTATCGCTAAATACTGCACTCGCGAATGAGCGCAAAACTAACGGCAGGCCGCAACCGTGGAACGTGAAGCTTTGGGGTGTTGGTAACGAAAACTGGGGCTGTGGAGGCAATTACACCGCCGAGCAATACGCGCAGGAGTACAGGCGTTATTCAACCATGCTGCGCCACGTGGATGAGAGCGCTGAGTTGGTGATCTGCGGACTAACCGATGACTGGAACCGCGTGATCATGGATGCGCTGAAAGATCATCTCTCCCTGGTGGACCATGTTTCCGTCCACAGGTACTGGGCTGCTGGCCCGGCGGTGGATTTCAGCGAAGACGAATACTACAAGATGATTGCAACCTCACAGGAAACCGAGCCATTCCTACAGTCAACTGCGCAAATCATTGAGGCGGTTACAAAGGGTCGTAAAAAGATTGGCATCGCGCTGGATGAGTGGGGAGTATGGGCTCCGGAAGCCAAACCTGAAGTGAACTACGAACAGGTATCACCGTTGCGCGATGCAATTGCTGCGGCAATCACCTTTGAGATTTTTCATAGGCAGTGCCATGTATTGACGCTCGCAAACCTGGCACAAGTGGCAAATGTGCTTCATGCTCCCGTGCAGACTAAGGGCACTGATTTTTGGTGCACACCAACCTACCATGCGTTCCGGTTATACTCCGGGCATATTGGCGCAACTGCTCTAACAACCACGGTTGATTCCACCACGTTTGCCTTACCAGACGGAACCGCCGGCATTAGTGCAACCGCATCGGCGGGTGGTGATGGCTCGTATACCGTTTCACTAATCAATCGTCATCTTGATCAAGCTGCTCAGGTAGCTGTGCGAGGGGTAAGTGGTGCAAAGGCAAAGGCTCAGCTGCTTACTGCGGATACCCCTAAGGCAGCAAATTCTGCACTGGCTCCAAATGCGGTAGCACCTGTCGAGTTGGAGGTGAGCGGTAGCAGCGAGGCAGGGTGGCGATGTACGCTACCGCCGCACTCCATTGCCACTGTAACTCTCGCTCACTAGAGATCGTCGACATGCCGTCGCCCAGCCCTTGATAACGTATAGCCGTGTGGCGGCATGCACCGTCGGTGTCGTGGGATTACCTGTGTCAGGCTGCCTGCGCGCGTTTGATGTGCTACTCTTATGATAGGCACCAAAATAAACTGTAAACCGGAAGCACAGCATGGCACTGCGCAGCCCGATGTGACTACAGTGGTAGCCCACTAATCTTGAGAACAAACAGAGTATAAAATGAGTATTGCAATCTCCGATATCGAGGTGAGCGGAATCCAGCGCTTGGCGAGCGGCAAGGTTCGCGAGATTTTCGCCGCTGGCGACGCACTTTTGCTCGTTGCCACAGACCGCATCTCTGCCTACGACTCCATCATGCCGAATCCCATTCCGGATAAGGGCCGCGTACTAACCCAAGTCTCGGAGTACTGGTTCAGGCGTCTACGGACTACCGCCGTAAATCACCTTATAACTACTGACGATCGGTATGTTCTGCCATTCCTGCTTGAGTGCGGTGCGGAAGTGACGCGAGAGCTTGCAGAACAGCTACACGGCAGGTGCACGTTGTGCGTGCGCGCCGAGCCATTGCCAGTAGAATGCGTGGTTCGCGGATATATTTCTGGTTCACTTTGGGCGGAATACTGCCAGGCGGGCGGCCCTGCCCATGGTGTGGAAGTTCACGGCGTTGTACTGCCGGCCGGTCTGCGCGAGAGTGATGTATTGCCACAACCGGTCTTTACGCCCGCTACCAAAGCTGCAAGTGGACATGATGAAAACATCAGCATGGCACAGGCAGAGACCATACTTGGGCGTGATCTTGCTCGAGAGATTGCAGGCACAAGTATCGCCCTTTATCGTGAAGCGGCGCGGCACGCATCGAGTGTCGGCTTAATTCTTGCAGATACAAAATTTGAATTTGGAATGTACAAAGGGGTTCTCACGCTTATAGATGAGGCCCTAACTCCAGACTCCTCACGATATTGGGATGCGGCTGTATACGCGCCAGGCGGTGCCCAGGCAAGCTTCGACAAGCAGTTTGTTCGTGATTGGCTCACCTCCTCAGGTTGGAACCGTGAACCACCGGCTCCTGCGCTGCCTGTTGACGTGGTTGAAAAAACTGCAGCGAAGTATCGCGAGGCGTACCAGAGAATTACTGGGTGCACGCTTTCGTAAGCCGACTGCGTGATATAGTCACAACGCGTGCGTCGACGGTAGAATAGGCGCATGTGGAACATCCGAGCACGCGAGGGTGCCTACTTTCTCGACCGTTCAGCTGTGAATGGTTAAGAGCAGAGGTAAAATAGAACGGTTACAGACCTGCTATTAAAGCACTATCGGGTTCTACAGACGCCATGTTGTAACATATAGAAGGAGAAGGCGACGATCAATGAACGGTAACCCACAGATTAAACAGTGCCCACAGTGCGGAAACATGGATTCCGTTGCGGCCGGATTCTGCTCACGGTGCGGGCAGAAGTATCCGCCGTACAGTAATACATTTTTGCCTCCAACGCCACAAACCACGGGCCTTCCACCTCGGTTCGGTTCTCCAGACACGATCCAGTTGCCACCTGGTGCATACGATCCCACGCTGGCAATTGTGCTGGCTGTTATCTTTAGCGGTTGGATTGGAATGATCATTAACAAACAGCAACTCAAGGGTGTTGTGGTGTTGGTTGCAGGCATCTTTCTCATACTAGCAACTGGAGGTCTGGGAGTTTTTGTGGTCTACCCGCTTTCGCTCGTTGATGTCATTCTTATTGGTAATCGACTAAAACGGGGCGAGCCAGTAGCCCAATGGCAATGGTTTTAGCGTGATCGCCATCTAGCCGCTATCATATCACCGCAACTTTTTGGTGCGGCCTAAACAGCGCCTAACCGCGTGTAGCAAATATTGCTCGAAGAACCGGCCCATACGCCATAGCTAGCATGAAGAGGTAGACGAGGAGTACTACACGCAAGCCTAAAGTGACAAGAGCCGGCTTATATGGACGGTAAAGCTCCGCTACTGTGAGTGGAATTGCCAACAGGATAACCTTGAACAATACCAGTCCCACAGGTCCATATGCGTTGAGCGCCGAGACCGCCAACGGGTTGGCCTCATGCGCGCGGTTAGTTGCTACGAGGTAGACAGTAGCGAGAAGATCCGCACATCCAAGCGAAGCCAGGGCACGTGTTTCAGGAAGCACGTACCTTGGCCGCGGCACGGGATTGCTACCCGGCAACTTTACTTCCTTCCAGCGAGATAAGCGAGTCACGCTGAATGCGCCCTGCCAATTCTCGTGGAGCGGGCGGAGGGGTCCAACCCGGATACGGGTCGGTCCATCTACCGTCAGCCTTGATGAGGGCTATTAGCTCTTCCACGCTCTTTTCCTGCGGAATGCCTGTCTTAACCTCTTCGCGTTTACGGTACAACGAGATCTTTCCGCCAGCTTTTCCTACATACCCGTAGTCGGCGTCACCCATCTCACCGGGGCCATTAACAATGCAGCCCATCACAGCAATATCTAGTCCTACCAGGTGATCCGTCGCGGCTTTTACCCAATGGAAAACGGTGGGTAGGTCGAATTTTGTGCGTCCGCACGATGGACAAGCGATATACTCCACTCTGGTGCGCCGCAGCCCCAGTGCCTGCAGAATGCCGTAGCACACTGGGAGTTCGTTTACGGGATCCTCTGCCAGCGATACGCGAATAGTGTCGCCAATGCCTTCAGCCAACAGGGTACCGATACCTGTTGTCGATTTGATCCTCGCATACTCGCCGTCGCCAGCCTCTGTTACCCCCAGGTGCAACGGGTAATCCATGCCAAGCTCTGCCATGCGCTGTGCCATTAAACGGTTAGCCTGCAACATAACGTTTACCCGGGAGGCCTTAAGCGACACGACAATATTGTGGTAGTCATGCCGTTCGCAAATTCTTATGTACTCAAGGGCGCTTTCGACCATGCCCTCAGGAGTATCACCATACATCACGGTTAGGCGCTCCGCAAGGCTGCCGTGGTTCACGCCAATACGCATCGCAATATCACGCGCCTTACAGGCCCTGATTACTGGCAGCAACTCGGTTTCAATTGCAGCCAGCTCCTCCTCAATCTCGGCCGGAGAGTAGTCAATTGAGCGATCAACGCGCTTTCTAAAGACAAAAAGGCCGGGGTTAATCCGAACCTTATCAACGTATCGCGCTACTTCAACCGCAATTTCGCTGCCCTGATGATGGACGTCGGCGACAAGCGGTACATCACGATACTCTTTTCGCAGGCGCTCCTTAATCTCGGCAAGGCACCGAGCCTCATTTAGGTTTGGAGTGGTAACCCTAACGATTTCACTGCCAGCCTTATGCATGGCAATTATCTGCTCTACAGCCCCCGCTACGTTATGAGTCTCCTCTGTGATCATCGATTGAACGACCACCGGGTGCGATCCACCAATTACGACGTCGCCTACCCGTACTTCTCTGGTTCGCCTGCGGCTGTATGAAACATCCGGTAGTTGGCTCATAAGTTCGCTTAAGCTCCTGTGTAGGTGTACCAAGCTTGGTACCATAGTGCAATGAATATTAAATTATAGCACATAGGTTCTGCGGCGAATTCTGGCAGGTGGACCCCATGGATTTTCGCAGGGTATATTATTGTACAGGTTCATTAAGATTATCACGGGTGACATGGAACCATCAACTACGACTGAACGACCCAAAATAACCACAGCTCAAAAGCGAATGCGATGGTTCATACTGATCGCGGGCACCGTAACGACTCTAGGTTACATCCTTATTGATCCCGTGGTTAGCACAATGAGCCAAAACGACCTACAGGGCGTACCGGAGCAGACCAGTACGGCGATGGTAGTAATACAAAAGGGTCCTGGCGGTATTATGCTGCCTGGTGATATGCATCCTCCGGCTCCCAACATTGTTGTTAGGTTTCACGGACAGCTTTGCCCGGTAGCAAAGCCGATCCATTGGGAACTGCTTAAATGGCATACCACTGCAATAATTACATACCGAGTAGGTCACAGCGGCCACATCTACGTTGATACTGCTCGGCCGGGCAATTAGCCAACGTGCCTACACGTGGTTGTGAGACTAGCTATTTCAACAGGATAAGACGTGCCTATCAACTAGCTCTGGTAATATTGCTGGGGTTGGGAAAATCTTACGGAAGAAACGTGGATAAACACTGCAAATTGCAGAATTTTTAACGATATTGGCATGATTTGTGCAATTATTGAGTTATCGCAGTAAAGTTTAGGGTTAATCTACTACTGAGCGTCTGCGGTAACTCCGTTGGCAAGTTTTCTTCAATCGCGTGGCAGAGAGCCAAAACGCCTCTGTCCATCCCAACCTTCAAAAGGAACGCATTCATATGTACCGCCAGCAACGTTATTTGTGTTCTAAATACCTCCCGGTCCTCGTTTCGGCTGGACTATTTGCAACAGGTGGCTTTACGGTTAGTGCGTCTGCACAACCGGCACAGGCTCACACCAATCCATATACTTCCCTGTCGGCGGTGAGGTCTATGCTGCACGGCAGTCTGTACTATCGTGGTTATCAAATACCTCATCTGGGCCTTGGTCCCACATTCAATCCCTGGCGATTGCCAAGCAACCTGCTTTACCAAGATGCGAATTTTCTTGTGAACCGTGTGGATGCCGCTGGCACCATCAACACCGCTGGATATAAGCGGGCAATCATTGCGAAAGCAAGGATGGGCGGCGGTCCACTTGCGCTTAGATTTGGCGCTCTTGGTGCCGCAGGCACCGGTATTCGTGGCCCCATACATGTGCCCAATGGTGGCATGTCTGTGCTTAGCGCTCCCGCGGGCGGCGGCATAAACCCATGGGGTTCGGTGAGTTTTGCTAACGAAGGCCCTAACGACTTTATGCCTCCATATCAATGGGGATATGGGCCGTCTCAGATATCGGGCCGCGTGAATGGGGTTGCCTACGACCCGAATAATCCAGACACATACTATATCGCGGCTGCCGGTGGAGGCGTGTGGAAAACCACCAACGCCGGCGCCAGCTGGACATGTCTATCGAATTCGTGGCCGGCTCAGACCACGGCATGTGTTACTGTCGACCCAATGAACAGCAATGTTATTTATGTTGGCACGGGCGATATTGTATATGGTACGACGCCATTTGGAATCATGAAGTCGACAGATGGCGGCAGCACTTGGACGGACGAAGGTATGACCCAGTTTCCGGGTACCGTGTACAAGGTGAAGGTGGACCCTGATAACGATCAGATAGTGACGGCCATTTCGGGTGGTTCCATTTACCATAGCACTGATGGCGGTACTACATGGACGGATGTATACGATACAAATGGCTACCTTTCGGATATGCAATACGGGTTGCGTCTAAATGGCACTACATCGGGTCAATCACCACATATCCTGTTAGTAACTGGCGCCTATGCAGGCGTACTTGAATCCGTTGATAATGGTGCAACCTGGACGGTATTAGACGACGGAAATGTGGTAACTGCAAATGGCGGCGGAATCTCCATCGCTCCGTCTGCCACCCTTGCTAACACGTACTATGTGTTGGATGGCGGCAATCAACGGGTCGTAAAGGAGACCATTAACCAGGCTACTGGGCAAGTGCGTACCACTGATATAACAGGTACGCTTTTGAACGCCGACTGGAGCCAGCAGTGGTACGACTACTACATTCGCTGTGCGGGAGCCGGCGGCACGGATCAGCTCTTTGTTGGTCTTCTGGATATCTACGAGTACGACGGGCAATCCGATAATACCGGGCAGCCCATTTGGACCTCGCTACTAGGGACCTACAGTGGCAACGACCTCGCTCACACCGACCAACACGCTTTCGCACTGGATCCCAACGACACATCCCAGACACACTTCCTGATCGGCAATGATGGAGGAGTCTATCAGTTCGTTGTCACTCCCGGACCCGGCGGTGTTAATTCGTCGCTGAATGCTATTTCATTGAACGCCGGATTGAACATAACCCAGTTCTATCATGTCGACGTCGATCCCTCGCAGGCCGGGTGGATTCTTGGCGGTACGCAGGACAACGGTACCGTTTCATCCAATATCGGTGGTCCTACCTACACAAACATCAACAATTGGTTGGGGGTAGGTGGCGGCGATGGCGGCGGTTGTGTAATAGACTCGCAGGATCCCAGTGTTCAGTACGGCACCGCGGAGTACTCGTCTATCTATTACGATACTGGATATTGGACGGGCAATGCAACAGACATTAGCCTGACGGCTGGCGGTGAAAACAAGCCATTCGTTCCATTAATGGTGCAAGATCCCAACAACGGTAACATTGTCTACAGTAATACCAATTACCTTTATCGCTGGAATTATGCCAACAAGCAGTGGCAAAAACACGTAGGTGGAATTAACTTCACCAGTGGAATCATTCAGGCCGTTGCAGTAGCGCCATCAAACAGCAACATTGTTTATGTCGGTACCTCTAGCGGAAAAATCTGGATGACTTCCGACGGTGGCAACAGCTGGCGGGTGATTAATAGCGGTACTCCTTCCAGCATTGAGGGCCTTAGCGTTCTCCCTTACAATCCTTACGATGTGTTGGCTGTGGGCAATGGCGCCGTTGTGCACTCCACTAACACACAAGTTGCCTCCCCTGTATGGACCTCGATTTTGGGACAAAATCCCAACAGACTTCCAGGAATGGACTACCACGTAATCGTTCGTAATCCGTATGATCCTGCCTACGTCTTCTTTGTGGGTACAGATATTGGCGGGTACTACACGGTAGATGGCGGCAACAGCTGGTACAACCTCAATGCCGGTACAGGTATGCCGGCCGCACAGATTTCTGATATGAAAGCGACATTGGGAACTGGCGCCGAAGCCGGCCATGGGTTCTTAACGATTTCTACGTATGGTCGGGGTGTGTACCAAACGGTGCTGCATGACCTGCTTTCAACTGTGGCAGTTTCACCTAATGTAGCGCCAGTGGGTGGGAGCTCGTTTGTACTTACCGTGAAGGGAGAGTTTTTTGCACCGGGTGATGTGGTTACCTGGAATGGTGCGGTACTAAAGAGTACCTATAGCTCTTCCAGTTCAATTACCGCTGTTGTACCGGCTACCGACCTGCTCAAAGCGGGCTCGGCAGAAGTTGCAGTAAGCAATCCCAACCTCGGTACGGTGAGCAATTCGCAGATGTTGCTCATTGGGGTCGCTCGCATTCTAACCAAGGCCACTAACGTGGTGCGAAATGGTAACAACACGGTGACTGTGTCCCTATCCGTCGCAAATACCGGAACCGTACCGATCACGGGCCTTACTGTTGTATCCTCCACGCTTGGCGGCAAGGCGTTCACGGGATCTTCGCTGCCAGGAACTGTCGGAACTGGAGCGACGGTCACGGGAACGGTAACATTCCCGTCGTCCGTCACCAAAGGGCGAAATGTTGTGATCGTCCACCTGAAGTATGCTCAGGGTAACTCCGCCGCTGCGGCTGTTCTCAACGTGCCGTAGTTCACAACTCGGGTATGTCCGCGATTTTCAACATGGACATACCCGAATCCAGCATGGAAGGATCCTTCCAATTTATTTTGGATGTGTTCTTGAACTATGCAATAACTCTGCTTGTCAATATTTTTAACAGATTTGTGGTACTGTTTTACAGTGTTGCAAGCAAGCAATCCAAAGCTTTGCCGTGGCAGCAAGAAATCTGCCATTAAACTGGCAAATTGTACAGACTGTGTTTCGTCACACCTAACTATTTGCGTGTTATAGTATGAAAACATGGCTTGTTTAGCGTGTACCTTACTGTTCGCATTCGAAAGGATGAATAAATGTTACGAGTGAACCGCCTTTTACCTGCCGCGGCGCTAATGGCCTTCGGGGCGCTAATGGCGCCAGTAGCCGCTCATGCCGATCTAGCATTAAACCTGTTCCTTCACGGCACCAACACACCAACCAATACCTTCACTGTGAATGTGAATCAGCTGCTACAGATCGACGCTCAGGTTGTTAACCTGGATACTACCCAGGGCGCTAATACCGGCTCGCCCAGCGACAGTATTACCCCAACCCCTGCGG
>DAIDKH010000091.1 GCA_027450145.1 Chthonomonadaceae bacterium
ATAATAACCATTTCTACACAGACCTACCGCCCGCATGTGTCGGGGTGTACCCAGGCGGCTTCTAACCAGCCTCGGCGGCCGATCTTTCCCCGCATGTGCGGGGGGCAACTGGCATGAGAAACGTTGAGATCAGATCATGTTATCTAACCCTTGGTGCGTGGGTCAACTATGTGAGCGCCTCGTTCGCATCGAGGAGGTCAGCGACGCCGCGCATTGCAGTTGGCTGGTCGGGGGGGCCTAGGGAGCGTCGACGTGACGTTCACCACTTATGGCAGCGGAGGTGGTTCGTGTGCTGGAGGGACGCCGTAATCGCAGTATCTAAAGGCGAATGGATGTTAGTGCCGCGATGTGGATCGTCACTGTGATGTGATTTAGTAGTGCCAGGCAGACGACCTCTGTGAACAGAATGGTCGCACCGGCGCAGTCGCCGGTAACGCCACCGGTGAATCCTTTGAAAAACCACGCGCCCAGCATGGCGATGAGCGCGGCGCTGCCTACTAACGCGAGGGATGGCACCGGGCCAAGCACCATTAGCGGCAACAGTGCGCCTGTGCTCCAAAGCACGCCTGGCCACGAGATCCATTTGCTGAAGGGTGCGGCAAGCGAAGCCGGGTCGGTTGGTCCCTTCCCGATTTTCAGAAGGAGCACTGCGGCCCAGCGAGAAAATCAGGGACAACGGATGCATTGATGCAATAAGTTCTATGCGAAGAGCGGTAATTAAAACGAGCCCCATGACGCCATAGGAGCCAACCCGGCTGTCGCGCATTATTTCCAGCCGGCGTTCTGGCGTAAAGCCCCCAAAGCCGTCACAGAGGTCGGCGAAGGCGTCCTCGTGAAGGCAGCCTGTGAGCAACGCCATGATCGCGACGCCAACAACTGCTGCAGCTTCTGGTGGCATAACCAGCCGCGCCGCAACTACTGCGGCGCCGCCTGTAGACCCTAATAACCATCCTACTATGGGCCACCAGCCTACCGATTTGGCAAGTGCATCCGCGCCGTGGCTGGTTTCGTTCGGGCAAGGGATGCGAGTAAGGAACATTAACGCGGTAAAGAACAGGCTTCGCCTAGACATCTGCGGTTACCGTGCTGTGCTTACGCCAGCTGCGCTGAATGTTGCCATTTGAAGGAATAGCAGTACCGATGCATCTATTATTGAAAATGCCAGTGCCGCACCGCTAGCCTCTCCAAGTCGCATATCCAGCTGCAGAAGAGGCTCCGCATTAAGAGCACCGAGCGCAAGTTTGTGGCCCTGCTCTGCAGATTGGTGCCCAAACAGCATATAATCGCGAACGGCAGGGGAGATTCTGCAGGCAACGAGCGCCGCTACCGTGCATATGAACCCATCCACAACGATCACCATTTTGTTCGCTGCTGCTCCAATGTAGAAGCCACAGAGTGCAGCAATTTCCAGACCCCCAACCGCAGCGAGGGCGGCTTCGGGATTGTTGCGGCATGCGGAATGTCTTTCAACTGCCTGCTGCACCATCGCGCGTTTCCGCATAAGGCCCTCGTCGTCGACCCCTGTACCCCTTCCTACGGCGTCGTGCGAATCAGCACCGGTCAACAGGCACAGCAACGCTGCGGCGGAGGCCGTATTGCCAATACCCATCTCGCCTGCTGCCACTATCACAGTACCCTTTGCTGCGGCGGCATTCGCTCGTACCAACCCTACCTCTAGAGCCTTAACCATCTCTTCGTCGGTCATGGCAGCAATCTCGAGAAAGTTGCGTGTTCCCTGGCAGACACGCCGGTTTAGGACGCCGGGTACTGGCTCACCACAGATGCCCACGTCTACCACCTCGAGATTGGCCTGCTGATACCTGGCCAGTACATTGATTGCTGCACCGCCGCCTACAAAGTTAGCAGCCATTTGGCGGGTGACCTCCTGCGGGTAGGCTGAAACACCCAGCCTGGCTACTCCGTGGTCGGCGGCAAACAGGACCACGGACTTCGGGCTAGTCACTGGCTGCAAGGTAGCCTGAACTGCGCACACGTCTGCGGTTACCGCCTCCAGGCGGCCCAAGCTCCCCAAAGGTTTGGTGCGATCGTTCCACTGCAACAGTGCCTCGGCCCTCAACTTTTTGGAGACCGGTAATACAAACGGAAGTGCGGGTTTCAAAGTGTCTCTTCTCCTTTTAGTACGAGTGGTAGTCCGCTTACCATGAAAACAACTTTATGCGCCTGGGCGGCCATATACTGATTTGTTCTGCCTGCCACATCCTGAAAGAGACGCCCTAGCGGCGTCATTGGGTGGAGACCCATACCCACCTCGTTGGTGACAACGACCAGGTGCCGGTTCTGATTTACGCAGACTGTGATTAGCTGTGTGAGTTCAAGTTCAATGGCGGCCTCTACAGCCGATTCCGGCTGTTCGCTCATTTCCATCAATATGTTGCTGGTTAACAGTGTGAGGCAATCTAGAAGCACAACCGACGTTGCTCTATTGAAATCAGCAATAGCGCGTGCAGGCTCTGTTGGCGCTTCGATCGTGACCCAGTGCGGCGGTCGATCTGCTCTGTGACGCGCTATGCGGGCACGCATCTCGTCGTCGCTCTCCTCTGCGGTTGCTACGAAGAGAACCGGGGCACCCATGGCCAACTTATCAGCTAAGTTTGCTGCAAATCGGCTTTTACCGCTACGCGCACCGCCAGTCACCATCGTTACGGTGTGTATGTTAGTCATAGTTATCCTGTCTGGTCTGCTAAGGAGAGTTGGAAATGTGAGACTTTTCGACGTCCACAAATGCACGGGTAATCGCACGTGCGTGTTGAGGGTGAAGGAAACATGCGAGATGCACGATGGCTACGGCGAGACGCGGCGTGGGACGAACCAGGGCCTCATTGTCCGTGCTCAACAGATAGCAGCGATTACTCCGCACTGCTGGTAGTACAGCGGTCCAGCCATCTTTGTTGCGAGCAGGTAGCAGTAAACGTTTGTCACACAATATAACCTGCGGCTGAAATCTTACAACCACCTCCGGGCTTGTCCCACCATCGGAGTTAATTCCGTACCGCAGGCAGGTGCCACCGGCTGCACGAATTGCATCCGACACAAAGGACGTGGGTGGGCTTGTGTATATAGGGTTTAACTGGTAGATGGGAAGTACACGGGGTGGAGGCAGTTTACTGGTGACCGATTCGACGGCAGCAATTTGGCCGCGCATTTGCGCTACGATCGTTCGAGCCTGTAAGCTGCGGTGCACAGATCTACCAATCTGAAGAATGGATTGGTACACATCGGCCATATTGTTGTCTGGTAAAACGAGCAGCTTTATATTGGTTGAGCGCAGCCAGCTTGTTGAGAGACTGCTCATGCCCTGAACCGCGATTACTAGTTGCGGATTACAGGCAAGAATCCCTTCCCGCGATGGCTGAAGCAGCGTGCCAACATAGTGTACATTTGATGGAAGGTGGGTTCTGTTGTCCGCGGTGGTGACGCCCACAATGGACGACGAGGCATGAAGATCCTGCAGTATCTCAGTGATACTAGGCGCGAGAGAGACAATACGAAGGGAGTGTTTACCAGGCGATTTAGGCTGCATGACCGCGTAATTACGCGTGGCATTATGGAGTGGCAGCAGCCCGCAACCCGAACACGCACACAATGACAACACAACGCCTTGAAGCGGCACGCTCTGTAATGCCATACTGCACCCTCCTCGGGGTGATTAACCTGGGACGAGGAGAGTGGCTGCCTTGAGGTTCGACGGCTTCTTACGGGCCATGCTAACGAAACTTGAAGGCGCCATCACTCCCTCTCTTCCGGAGGTTAACCGTGATGAGACTGTCGCCGGGCATTCGGACTTGCCTCTCAACAGGGAGGCACACCGTAGCGGGACTGTGCCGGATTCTCACCGGCTTCCCCCGTAAACGTCATGAATTCACATGACGCAGTCGACAGCGTAAACACTAATGGCCTTCAGATTACCCCGAGGCTTATTTAGGAGTCAAGCAAAAGTACGTGGCGCATGATACTTTCAATGGCGGGTCATGGGCCGCGATGGTAGTGCGATACCGCTCTGAATGACTCATCACGCTATTAGGGGCATTCGTTGGTGAATAGCACGGCCGACCGCACTGTCACAAAAAAACGCCTCAATTCGTCGTTGATCGAATTGAGGCGTTTTACGATCGCACATTCTGTCGCTAGTGCGTCGTATCCTGCAGCTGTTGAAGCGTCTGCTGTAGAGCTTTCGTCGCGTTACCGTAACCCGCGAAATCACCGCTTTTCAGTTTTTGCTGTGCCTGCACATACTGCGTCTGAGCCTTCTCGATGAGCGCTCGAACCGCAGGTGGTACCGATACGAGCGTTCCCGTAGGCGTAGGAGTGGCCGGTTGCGACGATCCTGTAGCCGTTTGCTCGGGTGCGACAGAAGAACCATTGGAACCGTAACCCGGGTAGAGCTGTGCCAGGGCTTCGTCCAGGGTATCTGCCATAGCCTCGCGGTTCCCAGTGGCAACGATTACCTTGGCTAGCTTTGGAAGAGTTCCGGAGGCCGTGCTGGCTTCTACATACAGAGGTGCAATGTAGAGTAAGGAGCGGTCTATGGGAATAACAAGCAGGTTGCCCAGTGACGCTGTGGAACCACCGGTACGTAGCAGCGAGAGCTGGGGTGATATTACCTTGTCGCTGTTGATACGTTGAACGATCTGCGCCGGCCCCAGTACCGAGGCCTGTTGCGGAAATCGGTATAACACGAGCTGTCCGTAATGAGAACCATCGCAGCGCGCGCACATCCAGCCCATGATGTTCTGGTCCTGTTTATTGATGGGCGAAAGCGGGCTCATAAGTACAAATTCGGGACCCTTGTTTTGTAGATTCGCGGGATCCCCGGCAAGATCGGGTAAATGCATAACGACGTAGTAGGGGCTCATCGATTGATCGGCAGCATTAGGGTCACTTGTTGGTTCATCTGGTATTGTCCAGGCGTCCTCTTTTAGATAGAAAATGCGCGGATCGTCCACATGGTAAGTTGCATAGATCGCCCGTTGCACTCTGAAGAGGTCCTCCGGGTAGCGAACGTGAGCGCGCAGGCCCGCTGGCAGCTGGTCGAACGGCTTTATCAGGCCAGGAAATATGTGGTTCCATGCCTGAGCGATAGGGTCCGTTGGGTCTGCAAGATATAGGTTAACCTGTCCAGTGTAGGCGTTCACCGTAGCCTTCACGCTGTTCCTGATATAATTGAGCTGCTCATAGGCCCCCGGCGCCACTGCGATGTTATGCGGTGTACTGTACGGGTAATTGGACGACACTGTATAACAGTCCACCATCCAGACGAGTGAACCGTTGTCTTGATCCACTACCAAGTAAGGATCTGTGTCCTCTTGCAGGAACGGAGCGACAAGCCGTATCCGCTCACGAATATCGCGACGGTAGAGTATGCGTGTACTTGGTTTAAGGTTATCCGCGAGCAGCAGGTTCCAATCACCTCGGTTTACAGCAAAGGCAACCTTACGCAGAAACGAGTTGCCAATCGTGATACCGCCGACGCCCTGGAAGTTACTATAGTGATCCTGACCGCTGCCTGCCCCTGTTGACGGGTAATCGAACTCCGCCTGCTGGGTATCTACGTACACGGCGCCGTTATTCAGAGTGCCGTAATAGATCTGAGGCTGATTAACGGTCAGACCCGTAGCTGCTCCACTCGCCTTGGGAGGGAATCCATCTAGGAAGTACTCCGGCTCACCCAGCACAGTTCGATTAACCGGTGACATGACGAGGCCATAACCATGCGTGTAGCTTAGTCTTCTATTCTGCCAGGTTTGGGCGCTGGCAGGAAGAGAGGTAGGGTCCATTTCGCGTGCGGCGAGCATTACTTCGCGCATCTGACCCTTTAGCATGTAGCGATCAATATCGATGTCATCGCTCAGGCTCCCGTCGGCATCTAATTGCTTAAATTTGTAATAGGGCTTTATTGTTTGCAGCTGCTCATACACCTTGCCCAGGTACCTGTGATCCCATAATCGCACATTGTTAAGAGTGACTTCGTTGGCTTTCAAGTTGGTGGCAGTAAGCGACTCGGTTGCCGGGTAGTTATCCACCTCGGTAACATTCTGCAGGTTGTAGGCATCCCGTGTGTATTTGATGTTTCGCTTTATGTAAGCTGTCTCTTTACTCAACTGGTTAGGGTTGACAATCAGGCTTTGCAGAAGTCCTGGCAGCATCGCATTTCCGACAAAAACGGTGAGGAGCCACAGGCCTGTTAGTGCAATCGGTATTCGTAATGACGTTCCCTTTACTGCCATTAGAAAGGCAATTGCAGCAGCTACAAGGAAGATGACTTGCACGTCGAGCGCAGGAAGAGCAGCATGGATATCCACCCAGCCAGGCCCGGTGAAAAAGCCATTGTCGTTTTGTAAAAGGCCGTAGCGGCTTAGCCAGGTTATGCTGGCGATAGTTGCGAGAAGAAGTGCCGTAAGAACGAAGAGCTGTCGGCGCACCGCTTGCGGAAGCGTGTGCAGTTTCGCCGCAGATTGAATCGTCTGATTGATTACATGCAGCACTATTACAGCCGCAAGGGTCAATCCAACTGCAAGCAACAAAAATGTGGTGAGAAATTCCAGGAAATCGAGCTGGAAAATGTAGAAGCCTATATCCCGATGAAACACAGGATCGACGGAGTGGAAACTCTGAACATGCGTGAACATCAGCCAGTCGGCCCAGGAGTTGGATGCAAGCCTTCCCGCCCATAGGCTCAGGAAGATGGAAATCAGGAGGAGGCCAATACCCGACCATCGGTAGAGTGAATCGGCCAGTTCGGGACCAAGACGCTCCTCTAGCAGATTTCTAGAGGACTCTGGCGACAGGCGCATGGCCATTCGCGTGTTAAAGTAGAACAACAGGAAGAACGCTAGTGCGAACAGGGCAAATAGCGTTGTCTTTGCAACAACTTCCGTCCAGAAGACCTGTGTGGCATGAACCTCGTGAAACCACAACCAATCGGTAAAGAGGGGTACACCGTTGTGTACTAGTACGACAAGCAAAAACAGTGCGCCTATAAAGGCAATAACTGCGCGGTTAAACCTCTGCACTGCCTTGCTGTCCGAAACTCTGCGCATTGTTTGGGGCAGTATAATATCGAAATCTCGATCGTCCGGTCTCATAGCACTCTCTTTTCAATAATCAAGGTCACTCGCAGTAATCGACTGCACTGGCAGAAATCAGGTTTCACTGAGACCACCAGATTTGGTAATGGGCAGATAATTAACACATCGGCGCACCGATTGGTTGCAATATGAGATGAAGTATCGCCTCGAACCCCAGTTCGTCATGAATCGCATGTGTGAACGATGAATACCAGTTTATGGTTAATATACCAAAAATAAGGGTGTGGCACGCTTCTATTGGCAAATTAAACCGCAGAACCACGACAAACTGTCGATGAGAATCCAGCTGGTTATTGTGATGGAGAGAGCTGTAAACTGCCGTTGAACGTGCTTAGCGGAATGAATGTTGCGTCCGGAGGTGCTTCCAAAGGTCCAAAGTGCGCGCCTCCCACCTCGCCGATTGCTCCGTCAGTCGTTGGCTCGGTGAGGTGGACAGTCGCGACCGTACCGACAAGGTGACTGCCACCGGTGAACTGTACGCGAATATAGTTGCTCGTGTAGCCGCTTAAAAGGTTATTGCTGCCGTCTGGTGCGCCTTGTTCGGTTTTTTCAAAGCCGTCGGTTCCCGAGCTGCCATGCTCTGCAGGAGTATTTGCATGTTTGCCCTCAACAAGCACCTGCAGATCCTTGTTGATAAACCGCCGAATGAAGCGCTGCTGAGCCTCGGCGCATGCGGCGGCCAGTGTTTTGCTGCGTAATTCCTTCACCTGCTCTGGTACCTGAGGTTCATATCCTTCAGCCGGGGTGCCTTGCCGCGGTGAGTACCTGAATATGTGAGCGCGCGCAAATCCAACCTCATGCACCATGGCGAGCGTATTATTGAACGCAGCTTCGTCTTCTCCAGGGAAACCCACCATGATGTCTGCCGTTATAGCCAAATCCGGCATGAGTTCGCTCGCGGTTCTGCATCGCTCAAGGTAAAACTCTCGGTTGTAGGGCCTGTTCATTGACGAAAGTATGCCGCTGTCCCCGCTTTGTAGCGGAATATGCAGGTGACGACACAGTTTTGGTTCATTTGCAAACGCGTTCAAAAGGCGGTCGGAAACCTGAGTGGGTTCAATACTGCTGAGCCTGACGCGTTCAATTCCAGGAACCTCGGCGAGCCTGAGCAACAACTCCGCCAGGTCGGGAGTTAACATCTCGTCGTCCGCTCTCCATTGGTGAGCCTGCCCTGGACGCATGCGGCTGTCCTGGCCGTAGGCGCCCACTAAAACGCCTGTGACCACTATCTCTCTATACCCCTCGCGCGCGCGCTGACCTGCCTCATCCAGCACCTCGTGCAGCGGACGCGATGCCATGATCCTGCGGGTAAACGGTATCGAACAGAAAGTGCAGAACACATTGCAGCCGTCCTGAACCTTAATCGTGGTGCGCGTTCGCCGCCGGTATTTTGGTGCACTGGCCTCATTAGCGTGATTCTGTGGTCGTAGATGAGGAAATGACTGCAGTACCTGCTCGAGAGTACGCAGCTTAAGGGCGTTCGGTACAATGAGGTGTGCCTCTTCTACCTGCTCGCCTTTTATCGCCGCCATCTCGCCGTAACATCCCGTCATCACTACATGCGCGTTGGGATTGTTGTGGGCAAGTTTCCGCACAAGCTGCCGAGACTTGCGTTCCGCAGCCTGTGTTACCGAACAGGTATTGATGACATACACGTCTGCTGGCTGGTTAAATTCCGTAATCTGGAATCCATGTGCCTCAAAGTCATCTAGTATTCGCTGTGTTTCGTACTGGTTGACTTTGCAGCCCAAAGTCGCGAATGCTGCGGTTGGCAATGGATACTCCTACGGGATCAATGGCATTTTGCACAAAATATACCATGCCTCATTGTATCACCAGGAAATGACATGTGGAAAGTACTCGCTTATGAGGTCCTCGTAATATGGCCGAAGTTGCGCTACATCTGGTCGCGTATCAACCTTCGAATAGAGGTCATAGGGGTTAAAAGCGCGTACAGCCGCAAATAACTTTCGGTCGTGGTCGTTCATGAGGTGACCGTATGCACCTTCCTTGTGTATGGCGTAGCAAGAGTGGTAGCGGATCATGTAAAGTGCCTCTTCAGGCAAATAGTCTTTAACCACCTGATAGAGATATTCGTCGTGTCCCCACGAGATGTGAACCTTGTCTAATCCACAACCCGGTTCGTAAATCCCACATTCCGTTTGGTACTCCTCAACCGACCAATCCGGATTTTCACGAAAGAAGTCGTAGTACACCACAGATGGCGAATATCGACAACCTACAGGAAAGGTATCACCCACGACTGCCCATTGCGGTTCGCCTTGAAGGCACAGCAGCTTGCCTAGATCGTGGATAAGCCCGGCGAGAATGAACCAGCGAGGATGTCCATCGGTACGAATTGACTCCGCTGTTTGAAGCAGATGTTCAATTTGTGTCGCATCCGTATCAGGATCGCTGTCATCCACCAACTGGTTTAGTGTCTCCATCGCCTCCCAAATGCCCATTTGTTTGCCGGTAGGCGGTAGGAACCTGCGCTTTTTATCAAGCACAAAGTCGAGGGTTTGATAGCGGTGGTTCAACTGATAGAACTCTCTCACGGTATCCCGTTGTGGGGCATCGTAGTTGCGGAACTCATGCTGGGATTGGCTGTCGCTGTCATACCGCGATTTACGCTCTTCGTCCAACATATCCAAATCCTGCAGCTTTCCGTCAATTACACCATGCGATTCTTGGTTCATAGAATTCTCCACGTCCATAAGGAACGTTCTAAAAGCGCTTGCGCCTAGGTCCCAGTCATTGGGTCAGCTGTGATATCAACAGTATACGCGACCTATGACGAAGATTACTAATCTCAATAAATGCGACTGAAATGTATTTTGATGTATTGTTTGGTCTGGAGTCTCGCTGTAGCAGATTTGACCGCATAAAGCAGGCCGTTTCTTTAACGTTTAGGCAATAGACCAAATTAACATAGCATTTTGCCCACGCCTATGCTATGCTTTCCTCAGTAACAGACCACATAAAATTTGCCCATATTCTCAGCATGATGGCTGCGAGTGTGATCAACGTGCTGTTAGGTAATTGTGGATGCCGACTTGATTACTGCAAATAAACCGTTGTGCTGCATTTAAGTGCTCGCGCATGCGTGCTCGTGTGAGTGTCATTCGGTGATTAGAATAACATCTGTAGGAAACAACTGAAAGGATTGCAGAGTTCATGAATAGCAGAACGTGCGTGCGCCTGTGTCTCTTGGTGGTTGCAGTGACACTAGCGCTGCCTGGCAGAGTGCTAGCCCAAAAACCAGCTCCGCGAGAAATCGTTGCGGATATCGCGAAGCCCACCGGTCCACTTGATCATTTCTACGACCTCTCTGTAGGTTCGGATTACCCAGGCACACTGATTCGCAATGACAGCCAGTCGCAGCTTCGAATGGTAACGGATGAATTGGGTTTTCGTTACATTCGCTTTCATGCGATTTTTCACGACGTATTAGGCACCGTTCGCACGGTCAATGGCAAAATAGTCTACAACTGGACCGGGATAGACCAGCTGTATGATGATCTACTTGCGCGTCACATCAAGCCTTTCGTTGAACTCAGTTTCACACCGAAAGCGTTGGCAACCTCGAATAACAGTATTTTCTACTGGCAAGGCAACACGTCGCACCCCAAACTTGACGGCTGGCATAATCTCGTCGCCGCGTTCATTAAACATATTGAGTCCCGATATGGCAAGCGCGAAGTTCGTAGCTGGTTCTTCGAAGTATGGAATGAACCCAATCTCTCTGGATTTTGGGAGGGTGCGGATCAAAAAGCTTACTTTAAACTTTATGAGGTTACTGCACGTACGATTAAGGCTGTTGACCCCCATTTGCGCGTTGGCGGTCCTGCGACTGCAGGTGCCGCGTGGATACCTGAGTTCCTCAATTACGCGAAACAGAACGACGTACCTGTAGATTTCGTCACCACCCACACCTATGGCGTGTTGGGCGGGTTTTTGGACCAGAATGGCAAGAGCGATACAAAGCTAGATCCGTCTCCCAATGCAATTATTGGGGATGTACGGCGAGTACGAAGCCAAATCGCAGCCTCACCGTTTCCAAAACTGCCACTATATATCACGGAGTGGAGCACCAGCTATACCCCACGCGATTCCATTCACGACTCGTACATTAGCGCGCCATATATTCTCACCAAGTTGAAAGCCTGTAAGGGCTATGCTCAGGGTATGAGCTACTGGACGTATTCCGATCTGTTTGAGGAACCAGGTCCGCCTACGGCACCGTTCCAAGGCGGTTTTGGGCTTGTGAACCCAGAAGGAATTAGGAAGCCCGCCTTCTTTGCCTACAAGTACCTTCATGCTCTGAAAGGTGAGAGCCTTCACACCAGCGATCCTCAAGCGTGGTTGTCGACCGAGGGTGGGAACTTCCGCGGAGTGATATGGGATTTCGAACAACCCGTGCAGAACGTGAGCAACAGGTCCTTCTACACTAAGGTGTTACCAAATCACCCTGCTGCTCCCGTGCACCTTGCAATCGAACACCTGGTACCCGGTGTGGCATATCGTTTAAAAGTCTATCGCACCGGATTCAACCGAAACGATGCCTACACCGCTTACCTTGAAATGGGGGCGCCGCAGC
>DAIDKH010000092.1 GCA_027450145.1 Chthonomonadaceae bacterium
GTCCAACAGGCAAAGGCCTCGTTAAGGCTGGCACAAGCTAACCGCGCTCAAAATCCAGCCTACCAGGCCAACCTTGCCGCCCTCAAGTCGGCGGTACAGGCTGCTGGTGCTCAGGTGCAAACTGCCTCGGCCCAGCTAGGCTATACCACTTTGCGAGCACCTATTAGCGGGTGGATCACCGCGCGAAATGCGGATCCCGGCACCATGGCAACGATCGGCCAGACGCTATTGACGATCGAACAACTAAAGTCGCTCTATGTAACGGTTCCCGTCCCAGAGGAGGAGCTAGATTTAGTCTCCATTGGCCAAAAAGTAGACATAGCGCTTGACGCTCTACCTGGTGTAGCTATTCACGGAACCGTCTCACACATTGACCCTGCTGCCGATCCTCTTAGCCGTCAATTTACAGTTCGAGCGACCGTTGAGAATCCCACTAACCAGATCAAGCCAGGAATGTTTGGTCACGTTACCTTTCGTAAACTAGTTCGATCGGCATCTCTAGAGATACCTCGTGAAGGCGTGATGAACGAGAAGACTGGTACCTTTGCGGCTGTGGTCAACAACAACACAACAGCGTTGGTTCCTATTGTGACCGGCCCCCAGGACGGTGCAAATGTACAGATTTTAAGTGGCCTAAGACTTGGCCAGGTGGTAGTCACGTTAGCGCAACGCCCACCCACAACAGGTACAAAAGTGAAAATAGCCAACGCTCAGGACGTTTCGGCATCGGCCGGTAGTCAGTGAGAAAGGCCCAAAATCCATGAACATCGCACGACTTTCAGTGAGCCGCCCAGTGGCAGTCACGATGCGCATTGCGTCACTGGTTCTTCTTGGGCTGGTTAGTTTTTCAAAACTTCCTGTGGATCTACTTCCGGCTATTTCACTGCCAACGGTGGCCGTCATCACCACCTGGCCCAATGTTGCTCCTGAGCAGATGGAGACGCAGATCACGCGGCCGATCGAACAGGCTGTTAATTCTGCGCCAGGTCTTTACCAGGTCAGCTCCAGTACTACCACGGGTAGTTCTGTAGTGAGGGTTCAGTTCAATTGGGGCACTGATATTGGACAAGCAGCCGTGGATGTGCTGCAGTTAGTAGAGCGAGCAAGGCAGAGCTTCCCTACAGACCCTACTCTGCAAACACCAATCGTGTTTAAATACGACCCCTCGCAGCTGCCAATTCTCATTTATGGCGTTACAGGTGGTTCAAACCCGGTCCAACTACGTACGACATTGGATAATGATGTCTCGCCGATACTAGAATCTGCAGGTGGCGTTGCGTCTGCAGTAGCCACTGGCGGCGAACAGCGAGCTGTCATTGTCGACGTAGATCCGAATAAGATGCGGGCATATAATCTCAGCCTTGCAGCGGTCTCTAAACGCATAGTAGAGGAAAACCTGGACCTACCGGCGGGCATCTCTCGGGAAGGATTAACCGAGTTTACCATTCGCGCCGAAGGGTACCTCACCAATATGCGGCAGATTGGTGACCTGGCTGTAGGAGCGTTCAACGGAAGGCTGGTTCTGCTTAAGCAGATAGCAACCGTGACGGATAGCCACCAGGAAACTAGACTTTACACTCGGCTGAACGGCAAACCTGCAGCGGGCATGATCATTGTAAAACAGAGCGCCGCTAACACGGTGCAAACTGCAGATGCCGTAGCAGCCAAGATTGCACAGGTTGAACATATCTACCCAAACCTGAAGTTTCACCTGGTTTACGATCAGTCTCAGTTTATAAAAGACTCGGTTAACGATGTCAAAACCAGTGCAATTGTCGGTGGTCTGCTCGCAGCTTTTATCCTTTTGCTGTTCCTCCGCAGTCTTCGAAGCACGCTGGTTGTCTCGATGTCGATACCCATTTCGATTATCTCGACGTTCACACTCTTCTATCTTTACGGGTTCTCTGTCAACACGTTTTCGTTAAGCGGACTTTCCTTAGCGACCGGGCTGATAGTTGACGACGCTGTTGTGGTACTGGAAAACATCTTCCGTCATATTGAACGCGATAAGATGGCGCCTATGGAGGCGGCGGTAAGCGCAACAACCGAAATCACTTCGGCAGTTCTTGCATCAACGTTCACGGTAATGATTGTCTTCCTACCTCTCTTCCTGTTAAATGGACAGGCAGGCGAGCTGTTCCGTCAGTTTGCACTGGTCGTCATCTTCGCGTTGGGTATTTCTCTTCTAGATGCACTTACTGTCGTGCCTATGCTTGCCAGCCGCCTCATCAATGCTCGTGAAATAGAGAACATGGCTGCCCACGGGTACGCATCCGAAACACATGTTACGCATGTGAAGTCGAACGAGCGTAAGAGCCTGATTCAGCGCCTGTTTGACTGGTCTGGAGACCGCTTCGATGCTCTCGACCAAACCTATCATAACGGCCTGAAGTGGGCGCTTCATCATAGATGGGTGGTGCTTTTAGGAGCGGTTCTGATTTCCGGCGCGTCGTTCCTGCTGATGCCCTACATAGGGACTGAAATCCTTCCCCAAACCGATAGTGGAAACCTGAACGTAACTATCAAGCTACCGGTGGGCACTGCGCTTTCTGTAACAAACGCCACCATGAAGCGTGTGGAACAGATAATATTGCACAACCCCAACGTCGCAGCTGTCTTCTCTGCCGCAGGTACTACTCTTAACCTGCGGGGAAGTACGACATCACTGACACCCTATGAAGGAGCGTGTCAGGTTCGATTAAAGGACAACAGAAAACAGACCACGTTACAAGTTGTGCAGGAGCTTCAAAAGAAGCTGTCGGCCCTGCCTGGCGTGCATCCCATCGTCTATCCCTATGACCTAGTAACCCTCATCATTACTGGCGGATCCTCCAACGTGGAGTTGGATATTTATGGCCAAGACCTCGCCCAACTGAATAAAACGGCCAATCAGGTACTAACACAAGCACGCCGAATCCCCGGCTTTGAGAGTGCCGACCTGAATGTAGAGGAGAATACACCGGAACTACACTGGAAGGTCAACCGCCAAAAGATGCTGCAACTTGGCGTGACGTATTCCGATGTGGCCAACACCCTGAATGCAGCAACCAACGGCGAACTTTCGAGCTATTATCAAAAGGGTGGGTTTCAATACCCAATCTACGTGCAAGAACCGCGCGTGTATCGAAAGAGTATAAAAGCACTTTTGACGTTGCCGATTACGCCTAGTCTGTTGCCAACCAATCCCAACGGCACAACACGGTACGTAGAGCTCGGGCAGGTAGCCACACCCTACATTGCTATGGGACCTAATGAGATTACCCGACAGAACAACCAACGGTATATCGCCATTAGCGGCGTCGTCAACGGACGCCCACAAAGCGAGGTGGAAGGTGCGCTTACAAAGCTGATGGATCACACCACCTTGCCGGCGGGTATGTACTGGACATTCGGCAGCAATCAGCAACGACAGAAGCAGGAGTTTGGCGGCCTTACGGTTGCAGTGGGCTTAGCCATAGCACTTATCTATATGTTGCTGGCTACACAGTTTGAGTCGTTCATCTACCCACTCTCCATCCTGATGTCAGTGCCGCTAACTGCAATAGGTGTCGTTTTGGGCCTCTTCCTTACCGGACGATCTTTTGGTCTCACAGCGTTCATCGGAATGCTGATGCTGGTTGGTATCGCGGTCAAAAACGGGATCCTGCTAGTAGATTACACCAACCAGCTTCGCGCACGTGGTATCAACCGCGATGAGGCAATCCTGACCGCTGGCCCAACGAGACTGCGTCCTATTTTGATGACCGCCTGCGCTACCATTCTTGGAATGCTTCCCTTGGCTCTTGGAATTGCGCGCGGCAGTGAAACGCAAGCTCCACTGGCAACAGCGGTAATAGGCGGATTAACAACGTCAACGCTGCTTACTCTATTCGTTGTACCGGTTGTCTACACCATACTAGATGATCTTGTGACACGCAAACATCGCCTAACACCTCCACCACCAGAAACACTTTCAGAAAACAAGGACGAGTAGTGATTACAGTATCGTTGAGGAAGCAATTAGCAGGAACCCTTGTAATAGGACTGCTCGCCAGCGGAGCAACCACAGCAGGGGCACAAACCCCGCCGGTAATTCCGCCGGTGCAGCAGCTGCCCAATCCTACCAAGGTAGTGGTAGCAGCACCAGGCGGTAAGTCGTTGCTGCCAAAAGCCCCCATTACCATGGCAATGGCATTAGAGGCTGCAATGCGCTTTCAGCCGGCAATTATACAGGCACGAGCGGCACTAACAAGCGCCCGTGGAAAAGTCATACAATCGCGTGGCACCTTGCTGCCCTCTTTAGCCCTCTCCTCCAGCTACAATGGAATTCACAATCTAGGCGGTGGAACCGCGGGGGGTAGCAGTTCGGCCCCTGGTTATAGTGAGTCGGCGCTCGTAAAGCAGCTACTTTTTGATAGCCAACATGCGCGCAACCTACTAAATCAGGCAGATCAGCTCTACCTCGCGGCGTATTTCGCGCTGCGGACACAGGAAAACAACACCTTCCTTTCTGTAGCGCAAGCTTACATATCGTATTGCCAGGCGAGACAACTTACCGTCGTCAGCCAGGACAATGTCGCCAATCGTGCATCGCAGTTAGCGCTTGCACAAGCCCGGCTGAAATCTGGTTTGGGCTTACCTTCCGATATGGTCAATGCTCAGACCGCCCTCGCTCAGGCACAGGTACAGCTCAGTGCTGCTCAAAATTCCGAGGAAGCTGCACGTATCAACCTGGCCCTGCAGATTGGCCTGGATCCTCGCACGCCGATCGACGTCACAGGCTACTCCTCGTTGCCCTCCACCGCTATTCCCCTGGAAACTATCGTTGAAACAGCGATGAAAGGAAGGCCCGAGATTGCCGGGGCAGAGGCGCAACTTAAAGCAGCAAAAGCGGCAGAAAGCGCGGCTCGCACGGCGAACGATCCGACTATTAATGGAAACCTGGAAGTGTTAGGTCGGGGCAATACCTTTGGTGGTGGCACCGGTCAATTGATCGCTGGCATTTCGGTTCAATACACACCATATGATGGCGGCATCGTTGCGGGAGAAGTAGAACAAGCTCGTGCCGCCGTTACGCAGGTAGAGGCACTCCTGAACAATACCAAACTGCAAGCGGTTTCCGACGCTGGTACGGCCTATGTAGCATACTCGTCCGCCGTTCAGCGGAAAAAGCTAGCAAACGCGGAGTTGTTCAACGCACGCCAGGCAGTAGTCATAGCTACGGGTAGATACAGGTCTGGCATTGGTCTATTTCAGGATATTCTCACGGCCCAACAGAGCCTCGTAACGGCTGAAAGCGATGTAGCCAATGCGCAAGCTGCCGAACAGGTTGCCTACGCTCAACTACTTCACGCTGAGGGTAAACCGCAATAGGCTTCTACTGCCTTAAACTGGGCGCATTTTCTCTGTGGCTACCAAGTACAGCTTCTCCTGTGCGTGCGGGCTTCCTGTATAATACTTGCAATGAAGTACTCGTTTGGGCTATACTCAATTATATTTGTACTTTCCTTTGGCAGACTGTAAAGCAAACGCAATTTAAGGTCTACCTAACACAATTTGATACTGTTAGCAAAATAATCCTGCTTGCACGCAATTTTGCATTGCTACTGCATGACAGTTTAGAAGGAGATCCTTCATGATCGTTCCCACCCGTACCCTCTTTGAGCATGCTTATGGCAAATATGCTCTGGGCGCGTACAATATTAACAACCTGGAACAGTCCATGGGCCTATTCCAGGGTTGCCTTGATTCTCAAGCCCCATTCATCATTCAGATCAGCAAAGGCGCGAGATCCTATACCGATAAACGAATGCTTGAAGCCATCATTCGTACCGCCGACGAGATTTTCCCGGATTCCCTTTTCGCAGTGCACCTGGATCACGGCGATGAGCAGACTTGTTACGACTGTATCGACAGCGGTTTCTACTCCTCTGTGATGATCGACGCTTCCCACCATGAGTTTGCAGAAAATGTCGCGATCACAAAGCGCGTAGTAGAAGCGGCCCATGCGAAAGGCATTTCGGTTGAGGCCGAACTTGGGATGCTGGGTGGTGTTGAAGAGGACATCAAGGTGGACGAGAAGAACGCCCGCCTTACTGACCCGGACGAAGCCTATGAGTTCGTGAAGCAGACCGGTTGCGACTCGCTTGCCTGCGCCATTGGCACGAGCCACGGAGCGTACAAGTTTGCTGGTTCTCAGGGTATCCATTTCGAGCGCGTGGCCGAGATCCAGAAGAGACTTCCTGGTTTTCCACTCGTAATGCACGGTTCATCTTCCGTACCCCAGGAAGAGGTTGAGGCGATAAACGCGGCTGGCGGTGCTATGAAGGGTGCCCGTGGTGTTGATGTAAACCAGTACCTACCTGCCGCCAAGTTGGGCGTATGCAAAGTAAATATTGATACCGATGGCCGCCTGGTTTGGACCCGCGTACACCGCGAGTTCTTCCGTGACAAGCCTGCAGAATTCGACCTTCGCGCGCCGGGTAAGGTATTCATGGCAGAATACGCCAAGTTCATCGCGAGCCGCAACAACTATTTGGGCTCGGCAGGAAACCTGAAAGCAGCACGCGAGCACGCACTGGCAGTAGCCTAACCAACTGTCTTAAACTCTTGGGGAGCGGTACGGTACAAATGCCGTTACCGCTCCTCCTTCATTTGTCGCTGTTGTTTGCTAGTATTGAATCCAGAAATTCTCCACTATGCTGCCTCGGCCCAATGTAGGTCTCCATTGTATCGTACGATACGATCGCCTTCAATTGCCATAAGGTGAAGCCACCCATTATCTGCCAGAGCGCGCACATCCTCGTTGCCGGCCAACACTTGATTAATCGCCGAGCGATTGGCTTCAACTATCACCGTGAGCCGCAAGGGTTCATGTCGCCAGGAATGGCCATCATGAACGGACTGCAGCGGTAGCCCCACCTGCAAATCCCCGCTGTTCCCCTGCCATATTCCCATAGTGCCCACTACGTTGTGAATTGTTTTGTCCCCACTCCCAAAGTGTTTGTTGTCCACCGTGGATGCAAAGTACTGTAGGTTAATCCAGGCTCCCACTACCACCGGCGCCGTGAGGATCAGCTGCAGCACAGAACCGTCCTGGTCTGCTGCGGGATCGTAATCATGTAGAAAGACACGTCCACCAAGATCCAAATGCTTTGTTCGTGAGCGCGGCGCAGCTATAAATGCCGCATTTCCTGCAAGCCCCCACTCCGGCCGGGTCTGTGCCCAGTCCATCGCTCGAGATCGTACCAGGCGATCAGTGTGTGATGCCGATGCACCAACGCAGTCTAGAAACGCTGCTCGTGCGATGCGCGCCCGTTGGCTTGCCGATTGCAACCACCCTTGCAACTGGATTACCTCAGGTTGGAATGTCGCGGGCACGCTCTCCGTATCAAACAAAGTGACTTCGTCCGTTGTGGTGTTGTGAAGACCTGCCAGGAAGAGCGTATCGTCTGGCACCTCCACCCCCAGAAGGCGCATCTCCGCTCTTACCGCGGGGCTGTTAAGGATTGCTGCAGCAACACGTGCGTTGGCTTCACCACTGTGACCACCGCAGGCTCCACAGTTGAGTGCCGAGGCATAGGGATTGTTAGTTGTCTCGCTGCCGTGACCGCAAAGCAGTACGAGGCGCGAGAGCTTGTTGGATATGCCCATCTTCTGCAGTGCATTTACCGCTATGGCCGCCTGCTCCTTTACAGGTAGTGCGGCGTCTGCTCCGTGCGATGCCCATGCAGCTCTTTCTAGATCTGCCGGTTTAGATACAGCATGATGTGCACTACCGTGTGAAGCAAGGCCTAGAGATCCTTTCGCGAGCTTACCGGTATACAGTAGCCCGGCTGTTTCCACATAGGGGAAGCACGAGACTGCCGATATTTTGAATGTCTTCCATGCATGCTGCAGTCGGTGAATTACCTGAGGTCGGAAAATAGGCAACCCAAACGCAGACTGTTCACGGTCATCGAGAATTTCTTTAGCCCGTAAACCGGGCTTGATAAGCACTGGGCACTGGCTTTGTCCCTGGTCGGCTCCAATTGGCACCAGCTCTAGCGCGAAACCGAAGAAGCCCGCGAAGCCTATCGTTTGGATTGTGGATGACTCCGCTTCGAGGGCACGGCGTAAAGGCTCCGATCTCACGTCGATGCAGAATGCAGCCTGAACGGACGGGGCATTATCCACGGTTGTGTTTGCGGGTTTCGGCGCTACCAGTGCGGGTATAAGATTCCTTTGGTACGCATGCTCCATCGCACTTTGCAGCACGAAGTTAGTCAGTAAATAAGCATCGTTTGGTTTTGGCACTGCCGAAACGTATTCGTTCCAACGGCTTTTAGAGGCTTGCTCGTCGTACTGGCGAAAGAGAGCCAAATCATAGGCGAGCCGTATTGCAAGTAGATCCTGGAGAGAGGAGTCGGGTACACCGTTCATTGTATTGTTTCGGACGTGATACTGCACGTATCCGCTCCAACCTGCAACGGACATAAGGGCTCGGTGGAGATAGTCAGCAACATGCTCTTCTGGAATTTCGAGCTCGCAAACGACTTTCTCGATGAGGTCTGCGGGACTTCCCGGCAGTCCTGCCGTGAACGCACGGAAGCCCTTAAGTCCCATAACCTCGGGATTCGCGTCACGCATGGCAGCCTGTTTCCATGCAGTGTAGAGGGGTTCATCCCACCAGGGCATATGCCAGGTTGCTTGACCTTCATCGTAATAGGCTGAACACCATTTGGATATTTCATCAACAATGAAAGTAAGCCAACCCTGTGCATGGTCCTCCGGACGCCCGTTTCTTGTGTGTTTCCACGAGCTTCCATCGTTAAGGTGCAGTGGTAATGTGCTCGTGGAGCTTGGCTGCTCTTGATTAGATTCCCGTGCCTCCTGGTGGACGACGTCCGCAACAGTTAACACGATGCCTGCCATGTTGTTACCTTCATCGCCACTCTCAAGGTGCTGTAACACCGTGGCAACCGTCCACTCCTCCAATATGACCGCATACTCTGCAGGCAGTGAACGTCTTGCAAGATCCAGGCCGGCTTGCAGGTCGCCGTGCTGAATTTCGCCCTGCTCAACCCGCTGCCGAAAATACGCACTGGGCATGGCGAGTGACCCGTGCGTCACCCGGGCCATAAGTGCACAGCCCTCTAAAAACGACTGGTCGGAAATTCCAAGAAACGGGTTGACCGCAATATAATCTCGGAGTGGCCAAAGGGGCGCGATCCGTTTGCATACCTGCTCAATGACGTTTACCAGTGAAAACCTCTTTGCGTCCTCGGCAGAACTTAATTCATCATCCTGGGTTGGAATTCGTTCGCACACTAGATTTTCTATCATGGCAGGAAATCGCTCCTTCTTGTTGTTTCGTCTCACATTCAAATTAAAGGGCTGGTCTCTAATTGTCAGTCGCTAAACGGGCCATACTGCTCTAATCGCGCGGTTGGCAGCCGTCCCCAGGTAAAAGCCATTTCGTGCGTGTACATAAAGTGCAAGGAACCACGGATGGCTGGAGAGCCTTGAAATCTGCAGTTGCAGTAAAACTAAACCTGCAAACACGCACAACAGGAAGGCCTTGACAGCCGGAGTGTGGGTTACAAGGTCTGCTGGCACTGGCTGCGTTACTCCGGCTAGCAGGTAGTGGCACACAATGTGCAGGACGCCGAAGCCAAGCCCCACACCTGCCGCCGCTATCAATCCAGCTATCACTAAAGCAGGCGATAGATTGCCGCTCCATATGTGAGTTAAGAGGTACACCAGTGAGATAAGTAAGATTCCATTTAAAACAAAATCTCCAGGTTCTCTGGCTTGAGACATTCCTGGTATTTGCGCTGCCGCTACGGTAATCACGGCGGCAGCTATTAATGCGCCAATCGTTGCTAAAGGTTTGATGGAAACACTCTTGCCAGCGGCTCCGGCCAAACGCGTTCGAGGGCCTACTGTGCCGGAATTAAGAAAAGCATGTGCCTTGTACAGTGAGTGGGCAACGATGTGCAGTACAGCTACTGAATAGGCGCCAAGCCCACATTCCAGCAGCATAAAGCCCATCTGCGCAATGGTTGAGTATGCAAGCATGCGCTTAATGCTCGCCTGGGTTAGCATGGCGAGGCAGCCGTATACGGCGGTGACGGCCCCAATAACCACTAGAGCATTAAGAGATAAGGGCGAAAGCGACATCAATGGGCTTAATCGCACGATGAGAAATCCGCCGGAGTTCACTATGCCGGCGTGCATGAGAGCCGAAACCGGTGTCGGCGTCTCCATGGTGTCAGGAAGCCAAGTGTGGAATGGAAACTGCGCCGATTTCAGCGCAGCAGCGGAGACCAACAGCAGGCAAATTGGAGTAAGAAGTGCGGGCGTGTGAGATACTCCACGAAGCGCCTCGACCCGCTCAAACAACTTGGCAAGATCTCCTGTTCCAAATACATGGTAAATCAGGCCGATGGCGCTAACAAGGAAAATGTCTCCAATACGACTCACGACAAACTTCTTGCGAGCCGCAATGATTGCAGCGCTTCGGTGAACGTTGAACATGAGAAGTTGGTGCAAACCTGTGCTGGTAATGATCCAGGCGATTGCCAGTTGCGCCAGGTTCCCCGAAACCAGTAATGTGAGTACGCCGCCGAGGGTTACGCACAGCCATTTAAGGAAGTATCCCTGCTCAGGGTCACCTTTAAGATAAGTTCGCGCAAACCGGATAACAATAACCGCTAGAAACGCAACCAGTATCAACATTACTGCCGAGAGAGCATCGTAATAGATACCTACCCTCAACATCCCAAGCGAGAGTATTTCCTGATGAATGCTGCGCGCACCAACCAGAAAGGTCGCGCTTATCACGGAGAGCGCTAGTGCCAAGGCAGTCACCAATATACCGAACCTAGCTACCAAATCGACCCGGCGGTTAGCCCATCTTCTAGGAACAGCAAGGAAGCCAACGAGCAGAAGCGGGCAGATAGTGATGATGAACACTTCGGTCGCTCGTGGCGGGTTGAGAGGCATCGTCCAGTCTCCTGTTGGTGAGATGTTGATAAATCATCGTAAATATACGCTATCTATTTCGCGTTTTATAGTACCTGATATGTATATCTTCTGTCAAGACACACTTAACTGGCATAGCTACCTATTTGACCTCGGCCACAAAGCTGGAAATGCCAGGATCCTGTGAGTTACTAAAGAAAAACCAGGCGAGTGAGGTGAAACGAGGTACATGGGACGTAGGTTAGCGTACATGCGAGCTGTAGGGAGCTGCGATCGCCAAACAAGTCTTAACATCGCGTGTGATACAGTACCACTCCGATCACTCATTGGGAGCTGAGGCACACGGCTGGGTAAACAATTAGAACCTGCATACATAATCTACCGCGATTGAACCAGCCACCTTGCCCGATAACAGCGCGGTCCAGTCGGATGTAATTAGTAAGGCCCCCAACCAAATAAATAAGGTGGGAAGGAACATCCCGCGTGACGAAAGCAACCGGATGCTCTTAAAGAGGTGTGATCGACGTCTTTGGCGCGACCCCACCGATCAACCCAAATGAACTATGAACTACAGTCAGGCGCATTGTAACACTAATGGGGCTCAAACTCGTTGTCAACGAAGTGTCGCAGAAAGTTTATAAAATCGGATTGGAC
>DAIDKH010000093.1 GCA_027450145.1 Chthonomonadaceae bacterium
AGAGGTACAAAGCAGGCAGGTACGCCTGCAAAAAATAGACCGACTAATCTTAAGCAAACGACTACGTAAACAAACCTAACCAAGTGCAGCAGAGCACTTACAAGGCGATTATAACAGGATCACTAACGCTTGTCAAGGGCTTCTAAGGTTTTTCTGAATATTTGTAAAAGTATTTCAATTTCGTCTTATTGTGATTACCGTCACAACGAATGTAACTAACCCTAACTGCCACTGTTGGGTAACCTCTCCCCCGCCACCTTCGTATTTAGTCCACGCAAGGGACTTTTCCCTACCAGCACGGGTCTGAAACAGCGTGCACCCCGGATCGGGAAGCAGTCTCTGCCTCCTCTACTGCCTCCTTAGACGAGCGTCGCGACTGCTCGGAGGAGGGGCGACCCGGAGGCGTCTGGTGGAACGTTGTGCCTACGAATCGCTCTCAATCATCGATAATTGATGCGCCCGCGAAGGAATACTATTCCACGTTACATCGCAACAGACCGATTGAACTTAACGTTCCCAGGAGTTTCGGACCGCGACTGCACGGGAATTTCCGTTTGTAGGCTCCAGGGACAGATCTAAGCCAGCATAGGCCAGACACTGTTGAAGAGGCAGTTGTTCTGTGGAGTCCGCCATACGCATAAACCATTGTGTTAGGTTAGTACCTGTTATTTCATTTAGTGCCGCCGCGATGTCTTGAAGCCGGTAGCCTGGTTTAGGGGGAGAGTAGAGTTTATACATGTACCGCATTAGACTTGCGAGGTCGCTCTTTTGGTTGGTGAGATGTCTAATATTAAGGTCGAAACACAGACCGATGAGTTCGCCCTGGTCGTAATATGACAGCCCGCGATAGCCTGTACTCTCTTTATTTGTCCATACCATGAGCGAAGCTGTGTCTGCCGAAATGCGGTTGCGAGCAGGGTTCGCAAGGTATCTTGCTATTAAGCCTCGAAAGTGATGTTCAAAAGTGGCGATGGAGATTAGTCCAGCACGGCGGCAGGCGATCCACGCGAAGTATTCTGTAATGCCTTCCGCGAACCAGAGGCACCTCGTTTTAGCGGGTTGCTGGTAGTTGAATGGACCGAGCAGTGCGGGCCGAAGCCGTTTAACGTTCCAGCTGTGAAACAACTCATGGGCTACAAATGGCGCATATTCATCGGGAGTTAATCCAGGTGAGTAGGCCAACCTGCACGAATTCATGTGCTCAAGGCCGCCCAAACCTCCGCCGACATCGAGTAGAAAATAGTATTGCCGATACGGGGTAATCTGCATGAGATCATTTTCAGAGTGCGCTATCCGTTGGAACACTGGTACCCACCGCGCGGGGTCTTGCAACGTATTGAGGTGATCAAAAAATATAAGGCTGTAGTTGCAGCCATGATCGGCAAAGTGGTAGGTTAAAAGTTGTGTCGCGGCAACCAGCGGTGCATCGGAAAGCTGGTCATAGCCGGACGCGGTCCATGTGTGTTCATCTGGAGCGCCGCGAGCGGTCAGCGGGCTGCTGACTAGCCAGCCATGCGGTACAGAAACAGTTAAGTTGCATGGTTCATCTGTTCGTCCTGGGATGTAGAGCAGTGCAGCAGGGCCGTTAATGAATACCAGGTCTCGAGAAATCTGTACATTCTGGCTGAAATTGCCCGGAGGCTCGTTCGGCACAAAGTACTCTACGCGCACCGTGCCTTTCCTATGGCAATACACGTGCCACTCATAGGATGCGCCGCTTCTATGGATGACGAGAGGGATTCCTGAAGAATCCGAGGCGGAAAGACTCGTGACGTACTTGCCAAAGAACTGGAGTTGATAATCTCCCGGTGACCACGCCGGCGCCTCTAGGACAACTTGCTCGGGCTGGGGCACGGTAAATTGCATGTCAACCCTCACTAGGGGGGGAGAAAGAAGCGGTAGTGCAGTTACGTGGTAGCTTATCGTGGCATAGGCAGGTGAGATTATTATAAGTGCTAAAAGCACCGCCCAAAAGGTGCCCTTCACCTTAGGCGCTCCCTAGTCACACCGGTGTGTAATAACCGTAAAGTGGTTCCTGTTACCTGCGGTTCACCTGTGCTGTACACCAGAACTGTTCGAGAGGGCGACCATTGACAGTCAGAGTTGGGAACGCTGCCAACAACGCGTGTGCGTCTGGAAGTAATGTTTTCCACACACACATTCCAGCCTTCACCGTGCCGTTTGCGTAGATACCCGATAGTACTATCACCGATCCAAACGGCCGCAGCAGACCTGGACACAACAGAATGGGCCTGGTGCGTTTTCAGGTTGACGATCCATACGCACGATGCTGCGCGCGAGGCTGCGTCCGGAGTAAGAGTAAATGCGATATGCAAACCGTCGGGCGACCAGGCGATCGAGCCAATTCGCATGGCAGTACCGCCACCGGTTGCGCAAGCCGGTGGCACCGACGGCGAAATCCACGCAAGGCCACTTCCTGCCTGTCTGGGGCTGCCGGGACGCAAAAGGTTGATCATTGTTCGATCACTCCCTACCAGCGCTGCGGACCGCACCATTCGGAATGCGAGCACATCCGGACCTGTTCCAGGGCGCCATTCAGGCCAGTCAGATGCCTCATATCGATCAAATATAAGGTCCCCCATTTCGGGGGAGAGGGCGCCAGTAGGGCGAATGATAATGCATGACTGGCCGTTGATGCCCTCGCCTACAAGTGCAAAATAGCGGCCGTCAGGCGACCATTGCGGTGAACGGTAGTAGTAAAAGCTGCCGTGATACGATTTTGGGTGCAGGGCCATTGGTAGTACCGTCCCGGTGCCCAGAACAATTGCCCAAAGACCTGTTCCTGGAAGCTGCTGCCCGTTGGGGAATGTAAACCATTCAACCCGCTGGAAGGCTATGCGTCTGTCATGCGGAGACCACGCGGGGCGATTGCCACCACGGTCGGAAGCGGTGCTGCACTGGAGGTCGCGATCTGGGCTGACGTCCTCTGGTGGTAACAGCGAATGGATGCTGGAAAGTTGTGCATTTGCAACCATCAACTGTACTCGGTAGTCGGAGAAAACGCGATAGAATGCAATGCGGCTGCCGTCGTGTGACCACACGGCCGCCTTGTCGGTGTAGGCCATGTGTGTATAGCTGCTGAGTGCGGCCTTGTGAACGCGAGTGCGCCCGTGACTGGCGCAACCTGCCGCAAGAATAGCGGCCAGGTATGCGACCAGGTACCCAGGTTTTAGGTTTATGCGCCTGTTAATATGCGTTTTACCACGTCTATAACTTCGCCCGCGTCGCCACTGGCCTGTGCATTAGTTAAGTCTTCGCGCACGGCGTAGATTTTTAATGCCTTCTTCATGGCGTTAGCGAAGAGCTCCTTGCTAAGCCGCATCGCTCGAACGGGTTCCATACGGTACGTGAACTGGTCTTCGCCGAACCAACCCTGGTAGTCGGTATCGATTGCGGCATAGCAGAACTCCGCCAGGCGCCAAATATCATCGGTTCCCGTCACACGATCTTCATCGTTGCTGTTGTATTTCGCAGCGTTAATGTGGAAGTTGGCGATGGGTACGCCTATGCGCTTTAGAAGGTAGAGGCTGTCGGCTGGCTGGTTGCCTACCATCTGTTCATGACCATAGTCTATCACCACCCCCATCACGCGATCCCCAACCGCTTCGTTTACGGTTTTCGCCACCAGCGCTGCTTTTGCGGTAGTGTTAAGTATCATGTTGCCTTCACGAGGCTCTTTCTGCTTGGCTTCGGTGCCAAACCGTAGCCCACGTTCGTGGGCCGCCTTGGCAATGGCGGTACAACCGTCTATGAACCAGTCGAGTTGTTTACCGTAATTCACCTCAAAATGATAATCCCATCCGTCCGAACCCGGCCAAAGCTGTACACTTGGGCAATTTAGTCTACTTGCGAGTTCCACCGTTTGCAGGCAGTAATGAAGCGCTTCCTTGCGCCTCGTAGCGTCAGGATTCGTAATGCCGCCCATTTTGTACCGCGCTCTGGTCCAAATGTTTGTATTCATATTCGTTGGCGTGAGGTTGTGTGATGCTAATACTTCCTGAATTTGTGCGATTTTGCGGTCGTCAATTTCCAGTTTGCTATCCAGGAACATTTCGTTGTTCAGTTCCACGCCTTTTATACCAGCCTGTGCAACCCGCTGAAGCTGACCAATCGCGGTTTCGTCTAATGGCTCCTCCAGGTAGCTGCTGCAAAAGCGGTCGCTAAAGCCGCCGGCACACCAGTGTCCTGCCGAAAACTGAATACCAAATGCGTCGAAGAAGCTATCGACCAGGCTACCCTCTAAATAGGGGGCAAATTCTGTAGTGAGCAGATTTAGGCTGCTCTCGTTTACTTTCATTGATTTTCCTTTTCCCCATCCCGCAGCGCGGAGGTGAGGGTATATTTTACTGCCCGTGGGCCCATTACCGGGCAACGCGGGGTAGAAATCGTTACCACTAAATTCGCCTGCGGAAGTCCTTGTTCCTTCCCGCCGGCCCCACGATGCTACGAAAAGGAATTACCTACAGGTGCAGCTTGAAAACCGAACGAATAACCTGGTGATTTTGCCGAATCTTTCATCTGCTGCAAACCTTTGGCAACGTACCGCAGGGCTGCTGGCGTTGCCGCCGTTAGGTGTTGGCGAAGGTCTGCTTCTTCAACCCTGTACCGGAATACACACGTGGTTCATGCGCTACCCTATTGATGTCATATTCCTTGATAAACATGGCGTGGTGATAAAAGTAGTGGAGAATTTAAGGCCGTTTCGTATTGCGGGTCCGTTGCTGCGTGCGCGATCCATTATCGAGATGGCACCGGGAACTCTCCGGAGAACGCCTGTGACGAACGGCGATAGGCTAACAATAAGGCCTTAAAACTTAGCCTGCATGCCGTGGAGCACGCGACTGACGAACGTCCGTGCCGCTATGTCTTCCCTCCCATGGTCCTGGATATTTCGAAAATAATCGAAATATGACTTGACAGCCCTAAGTTGATCCGTATACAATATTACAACATTTCACGAAATGAGGAAATATAGGTGGACGAAGCTCTTCCTGCCGCAGCGGCATCCGCAATGTTTAGGGCGCTGGGTGATCCCACAAGGCTGCGCATTTTCGAGTTTTTGTGTGAATGTTGCTGCCCTGTAGCATTAGAAGAGAGTGGGGATGTGCGACCTGTGAGCGGCCCTACGGTAGGAGATGTATGTTGCCACGTTACCGGCGCTGATCAAATCAATTCCACCATTTCGCATCATCTGAAGGAGCTGCGCCTTGCGGGCCTGATCACCACTGAGCGCAGGGGCAAAAACATGGTTTGTGGCGTAAATCATGCGGCTGTTGTGGCTCTTCGGAACTATTTGGCTGCGCATGGCTTGCGCACCGAAGACGGAGCGAAGCGCAGGTGCTGCTAACCTAGATCAGCTAATTACCGCATAGCTGGTTGGTATATATTGCCATTATTGCTATGCAAATTGGGTTATTCGGCCCGCCTGCACACCACTAGGGAGCGCGCTGGCGGTATGGCAGTTGCAGAAATCGCTTGCCAGACCTATCCCAGTGTTCTGGTTGCCGGGCAGTAAACGAGCCGACATGAATACGCAAGGACACCTGCCATGCGAAGGACTAATGAATGACAGTTAACACAGTGCAGAATTGCCGACCCAGGATTACTGGCAGGTTGAAGTTTCTTGATCGATACCTCACCCTATGGATTTTTCTAGCCATGGGGTTAGGTGTTTTCCTGGGTAATTTCGCCCCTACGGTTGTAAGTGGTATAACCGGCTTGGAGGTGGGTACGACTTCCATTCCAATTGCTGTGGGCCTCATTTTGATGATGTATCCTCCGCTGGCAAAGGTGAAGTATGAGGAGCTAGGGAAGGTATTTCGCAACCTAAAAGTTCTGCTTGTGTCGCTATTACTAAACTGGGTGGTAGGGCCGCTTTTAATGTTTGGATTGGCGCTGATGTTTCTACATTCGCGACCAGAGTATTGTATTGGCCTCATTGTGATTGGCCTGGCACGGTGTATCGCCATGGTGATTGTGTGGAATGATCTCGCGAGAGGTGATGCGGAGTATGCAGCAGGACTAGTGGCGCTTAACTCCCTGTTCCAGGTCCTGTTTTTCGCAGCCTATGCCTTTTTATTCATAAAGGTTCTTCCGCCCCTTTTAGGCGTTCATTTCGGCAACATAGATCTTTCGGGCATCACTATGATCGGCATTGCCAAAAGTGTGTTGGTCTATCTTGGCATACCATTTGGGGCTGGTGTACTCACTCGAGTGACTTTGCTTAGGGCGAAAGGACGTGATTGGTATGAAACGCACTTTATACCCAGGATAAGCCCGATCACGCTAATCGCGCTTCTCTTTACCATTGTCGTGATGTTTTCACTAAAGGGCGCGATGATCGTGCGGATTCCAATGGATGTGCTGCAGATTGCGATACCCCTGATGATCTACTTTACAATCATGTTTATGCTCTCCTTTTTTATAGGCAAAAGCATGGGAGCCGACTACTCGCAAACTGCGACGCTCTCATTCACCGCTGCAAGCAACAACTTCGAGTTAGCCATCGCCGTGGCGATTGCTGTGTTCGGAATCAACTCTGGTGCAGCCTTCGCCGCAGTAATTGGGCCGCTTGTAGAGGTTCCTGTCCTTATTGGCCTCGTTAACGTCGCACTCTATTTTCAGAGAGCCTATTTCAGTTCAGAGAAAAGTGGTACCTGAGCCGTAAGGCCAGGACGAAAGGCATCATCATCATTGAAATAGTAGGAGACCCGGTATGGCCACGAAGATAGCGGTTTTTTCGGACATCCACGCCAATCTGCCCGCCATGAAGGCCGTAGCGCAACACATTGCACGGTCACGATACGACGCTGTCTTCTGCCTGGGCGACCTCGGAGGGTACGCGGCTGAGCCCAATGAGGTACAGGAGGCTGTTATGAATATGGGGTGTTCGTGCATCATGGGCAACTACGATGATGGCGTAGGGCACAACCGGGACGATTGCGGCTGCCACTATTCTAAGCCGATCGACATCGAAATGAGTCATATCTCATTTACCTGGACGCGTGCGCATACTACCGACACAAACAAAGAGTGGCTGCGAGCATTACCCTTAACGGTGCGGGATGAGATAGAGGGACGACGAGTGCTTTTCTGCCACGGATCTCCGAGATCCAATACTGAATATCTTTTCGATACCCGCTCGGACGGCTATTATAGGCAGTACACTTCAGGCGGCAAGTGGGACGCCCAGGCAGACGTCATACTATTCGGGCATACTCACGTACCCTTTCATAGAGTGGTTGACGAGGTGCAGTTTGTGAATACAGGCAGCGTGGGGCGGCCCAAGGATGGTGACAACCGAGCCGGGTACACCGTTTTGACGTTTTGCGAGAATAAGCTAAGGGTTGAACAGGTAAGAGTAGAGTACGACATTGAGCGTGCATGCCAAACTCTGATTCGTGCGGGTTTACCGAGTTATTTTGCAGAATACCTGAGGCGCGGTGGGTTCATGCCTAAACTGGCGAACGAAGGCGAAGCTGGTGGTGAAGCGGCTACCAAAGGGCCTCACATTAAGGCGGGGCCAAACGACCGAGAATATTTGATAACTACGGACTAGAATGAACCGTCATAAATTACAAGTATTATCGCGATTAATGCGATAGTCTACGCTTTGACGTGTATAATCTCTATAGCGAGTACGATTACTATATATAATTCGGCGCACACGCCTCTCGATGGTGCAGTATGTGCAGTCGATACCCATAAGCTGAACTCGCGTTAACCAGATCCGTATGGAGCTTCGTTACACCTCACAATGGCCGTTACAGTAAACGACGTTGCCCGGCGCGCCGGCGTATCACCCGCAACAGTATCCAGATTTCTCAACAAGAACGCAGTAGTCTCACCGGAGGCGTCAGCGGCCATTCAGCAGGCCGTTACCGACCTGGGTTACGACCGCGGCGCCACAAACAGGGGCCGTCGGCCGTTGGGACGGGCTCATGCTGAGCGCCGCACCGGTGCCCTTGGCATCCTGATACCCGACCTCCGCGCCGATGACATGTTGGAGCCCGTAAATGCATTGATACTGCACGGAGCCGAATCATATGCGCGCGAGAATGGCTATACCTTTGTAATTGCGCGGCAGGACGAACAGGGTCTCCTTTCTCCTTCAGTTACAGCTGGTGCTATAGATGGTATCATCGCACGCAGTGGAACGTTGAATGAGAGTGCCGTACCAGACCAAGTACTCATAGTGTGGGTATTTAGGCCGCGCGGGCAATTTGGGCGCGGTGACATGGTGTACCCAGATAGCGAAGGAATAGGGCGGTTGGCACTCGACTATCTGCTGCAGCGTAACAGGCATCAGCTGGCAGTTGTTTACACACCGTCCCTAGACATTGAGGCTGGTCTTCGGGTAGACGCGTTTGTGGCAGCTGCGGCAGTCGCAGGGCATACAGTAAAGGTAAAGTGCTGCGAGCCGGCGGAAATTCCGGCATGTACCGCGGCACTTATGGAAGGGCGCGGCAGGGCCGATGGTCTCTATTTGCCCATGGGCGACGATATTCAACTTGCTGCCCTCCGCACCATCACCTCTGCAGGTCGTAAATTGGGAAAAGATGTAGACGTTATGGGTTGCAATAATGACATAAGGCGGCTGCGGCTGACCTATCCCGGGCTGCCCAACATCGATGTGCGGGCCGCAGAGATTGGCAAGATTGCGGCAGCCATGTTAGAGACACGGTTAATTCGGCCGGGAGAACAGTGGCGCAGAACGGTGGTGGGCGCGCGGCTAGACGTGCAGGAATAATCACCCTTAGCGCACCGCATGGTTTTCTCCAGCACGATTTTCACCCGCGCGGTACGCTGGTCTGTGTGGCGCTATAGTATATACCTGGCGAGATCCTCATCTTTCACAATATCCGCCAGTCGTTGACGCACAAACTCGCCATCCACTTTCACGTTGCTCTCAGCGAGATCAGGCGCGTTATAGGAGACATCCTCTAGAAGACGCTCAAGCAGCGTGTGCAGCCGCCGAGCTCCAATGTTTTCATTGCGCTCGTTGATCTCGGCAGCCAACCGCGCCAACTCGGAGATCCCATCGGGCAGAAATTCGATCTGTACACCTTCGGTGGCAAGCAGCGCGGCGTATTGCCTGGTAAGAGCGTTTTGCGGCTCGGTAAGGATTCGTTCGAAGTCATCGCACGTTAGGTTTTCAAGCTCGACGCGTATCGGCAGCCTGCCTTGCAGCTCCGGAATTAAATCTGAAGGCCGAGCAATATGGAATGCACCTGCCGCAATGAAGAGAATGTGGTCTGTTTTAACGGGCCCCAGCTTGGTATTAACTGTGCTGCCCTCGATTATCGGGAGGATATCGCGCTGCACACCCTCGCGTGAGACATCCGGACCACCACCCTGGCCACGCCCACTTGAGCCAGCAATTTTATCGATTTCGTCTACAAAGATGATGCCACTCTGCTCCGCTCGCGTAATCGCCTCTTTGGTAAGGCTGTCTCTATCAATCATATTCTGCGCCTCCTCCTGAATGAAGATCTGGCGCGCTTCGGCAATAGTGACTTTCCGCTGCTTTTGGCGACGAGGTATGAAGTTGCTGAGAGCTCCCTGAAGATCGGAGTCCTCCATATTGTCATGTGCAAAAAACTGCATGAGAGGTGGTGATTGGCTCTCCTCCACAGTGATGTCGATGACAACGTCATCGCGGACGCCGGACTCAACCTGCTGACGTAGTCGTTCCCTTATGCGCTCAACACGTAGTCTGTGTTCCTTGTCTGCAACGGCTTCCTCCTCCGAGGTATCTGGGGTAGAGGTCGATTGCGGGGTTGGCTCCGTTGTGGTAGAGGGAGCATCACCGGATCGAGACATCAGCGGCTCAAACATCTGCCTTATTGCCTGGGCTATATCAGTGGGTGCACCTGCATCCGTGGTTTTGCGTCGCCGTTGTGGTGCGGGACTTGGATGCAAAATGTCCACAATACGGGCGGTGGCGCGCTCGCGAGCGGCCGTCTGCAACTCCGCTATCTTCTCTGCTTCCACAAGACGCATAGAGATCTGAACGAGGTCTCTAATCATCGAATCGACGTCGCGGCCCACGTAGCCAACTTCGGTAAATTTCGTAGCCTCAACCTTTATGAAAGGGGCTCGTGCCAGTAGTGCAAGTCGCCGAGCGATCTCCGTTTTGCCCACCCCGGTGGGGCCAATCATGAGGATATTCTTCGGGATGATCTCCTCGCGCATCGCCTCTGGTAGAAGCTTTCGTCGGTAACGGTTGCGCAGGGCGACTGCCACTGCCCGCTTTGCACTCGCCTGTCCGACGATATATTTGTCCAATTCGGCGACAATCTGTGCTGGGGTTAGTTCCTCGGTGATCTCTGTCATATTAGAGCGCTGTCCTGTGTCTATGCGAATTTTCCGTGGTTGCGGCGGTTCAACTTGCCACAGAAGTTGTTACCGCACATTGGTATTTACTCATTATGATACGATTCTGGTGGGAATGTGATATTCGAGCCCTAATTCATGCGGGTGGAAGGTAACTGAATCTTACGCCAATTGAGCACGGGGCGTAGAGGATCTGACGGAACAGCGTGGTTAGAAAGTCAGTTCGTGAGCCACAACACCACGAGCTTGGTCGCATCCACATTAAGCGGGCGCGTGACATCACCGCTTTTAATAACCATCGCCGACCGTACGCTGATTGACAGAGCCCAGGCTGGTAAACCACAGCTTACCAGCCTGAGCCAAGTTTCCTGGATCTAATGCTTACGTCATGGATCCAACTCACGGGTGCCTGTGTGCGATGAACACCTAACGTGGCGGTGGCACACACCGCTCGGTGAACGACTGTGCTGCGGTAGGAGCCTCAAGCGCGTATCCGCAGTACGCAGTGAATAGCGTGTTAATATCTGCGGTGGAAAGTGCTGTTTTAGAATAGGTAGCCTCACCATCATACATGACGTCTGCCGGGTTGCTGCTATGGCCAGCGATACCCAGTGCATGCCCAAACTCGTGGGCGGCTACGGGTGTGATATTGGCTACAGTGCTAAGATAAGTCATGTTAAAGGTAATAGTTGCTCGCGTCACTTCCCCATTTGAATTTACGCTGTAATCGGTGACTGCGCCGTAGTTGGTATAACCACGATTTTCAAAATCTACCGTAATATCTGCCTGAGATGGGTCATTTACTACCTGGTAAGTAATAAGACCAGAGGTACCGGTAACCCACCAGTTGAAACCGGCTTCGGCCTGCTGAACCAACACGGAATTGCTTTGCGGTGACGACACGATAAATAGCTTTAGTGGAAAATGGTTCCAATGATAGAGCCGATTTGGCTGCCCAGTCGCGGGATCAACGCCGCTGGCAAAGTTAGGGGTATACGAAGTGTTCCTGCAGCCGGCTCCCACCGCTGTAGACCCGGTAGCGGTTTTACCTGTGGGCACCAGACCCGCAACCGAGCCTCCGCCGCTACCGCAGCCTGTAAGTGAAACGACCAACAGTACAGCAACAAGTGATTCTCGAAACCTTATACTTTTATTTGTTAAGACATCCATGTTATTTAATCTCCTGCAAACGCT
>DAIDKH010000094.1 GCA_027450145.1 Chthonomonadaceae bacterium
AATTTCATAACCCCAAGCAGCAGCATAAGGATCTCGCAGAATACATCAAGCTATTCCCTAACGATCCCTGGCGGAATATACTCTGCACCCTGATGAAGTGCCCAGACCTTAAGAAACTGCCGGTCACCCCGCAGATGCCGGACTACGCGGACTACAACTAGAGACTGTACCGGCTGCACTTCCTGCAATCTGCAGTGTTTCCGCTGCAGATTGCCAGGAGGCACTTCACCGCTTCCTGGCATACATAGGATATCCCACCAAGATGAAAATGATAGGTAACAGAACAACGAAGCGGGTGCTGCAGGGCGCAGCCGTCTGCCTTGCGGTAGGTGCAGCGGGTGCCGGTAGAAGTCCCCATGTCAACACGCCAACCGAGCGCAAGTGGGAACGAAAGGCCTACCTTTGCGCAGACAACCTGCAACAGGCTCGCCACCTCATAAACCTTGCAATATTTGCATTAGAAATTCGACCCGTAACAAAGGGGTTTGAACAGGCACTTGCAGAAAAACCTCACGACTTCATTCGCCGCGTTAATTTTATCCATGCCGCGTCCGAAGTTGTGTCCGCCACATTCCCTGTTCGTGCATGCCTGGAAAAATGGCCCTCAGTTACAAGCGACAAACCAGTGTATGACAAAGCAACTGCGCTCATCTCCAAATACGCCACGAAAGTGGACGATCCGATCTACAACGTGCCGTATTGGCACATAAAGCCCGAGGTGAATAGCCCGGACCTCATCGTCGCGGCGCTTAACTTCTTACCCGATGGCGAAATCCAATACGACAAATCTGTAGGCAAAATTGCGACGCAGGATCTAAAGCGAGCGACCTTGCTCGACCCAACCTTTGCAGAAGCATGGTTCGTGCGCGGTAAGAATGAGCCAGCTACTGATACAAATGGGTACTACACCTCAAGTCCAAAAACCGAGGCTATGTGGATAAAGGCCGGAAAGTTAGACAGCACGCTCGCACCCTACGTGTACTACCTGCGGGCGATGAGTGAATTTCATAACCCCAAGCAGCAGCATAAGGATCTCGCAGAATACATCAAGCTATTCCCTAACGATCCCTGGCGGAATGTTCTATGCAACGAGATGAAGTGCCCGGATCTAAAGAAACTACCGGTTACTCCACAGATGCCTGATGTATTCGATTTCAAGTAGTCGCGAGTATCTTTTGAAGAGTGCAATTCCAGGGAGGTTGAGGTCAACCTCCCTGGTTGATGGAATGGAGACAACGCGATTTGCCAGTCGCAGTTCGAAGCCCTGCAATCTGCGTGTTCCCGGCGGATAATACGACCTAGGCTCTGAGTTCCTAGAACGGATACCCAGCATTGTGATAATAATTGGCCCAATACAGTGACTCCATGAGCGTGTTTAATCCGTCAATTAGCTCGCTGGAGGTTACGTTTAGTGGTGGAATGATTCGGATAGCTGCGCAATCCGTTTCAGGATGACCAATGCTTGCTCCACAGGTAAGTACAAGCAGGCCTACCCGCTGCGCCGCCTTCTTTACCTCTAAGCACCGCTCATAATCCGGGTTACCTGCTGAATCGCGCAGCTCCATCGCGAGCATCAGGCCGTTGCCTCTAATGTCTGCAACACCATATTCCCCTATGAGCGGTTCGAGCAGAGATTTTGCCATTGCTCCCATTTTAGCTGCGTTCTCAATTAGCGACTGCTTCTCTATGACCGCAAGGGCTGCGAGACCCGCGGCACAAGCAAGCGGATTGCCGCCAAACGTGGTCCCGTGTTCACCGGGCGCCCATTTTTCAAGTAATGACCTTGCAGCCCCCAATCCGGCGAGTGGTAAACCGCCTCCCAGGGCCTTACCAAAAGTAACGATATCCGGCTGAATTTGTAGGTGTTCAAATGAAAACCACCGCCCAGTCCTACCACATCCTGCCTGAATTTCATCTGCCACCAGAAGTACACCATGCTTCCTTGCCAGTTGCTGTAATTCTGCTGCAACGGCCGGATGCATAGGGAAATAGCCCCCCTCACCTTGTTGTCCCTCGAAAAATATAGCCGCGAGCCGGTCGCCCCTTTCAGAGAATAGTGCCTTCATCGCTTCCAAGCAAATGTCCACACTTCTGCTCTCGTCTACGCGCGCTATCCTTGGTGACGGAAGATGAGAGATGCTTTTCCGAAGTGCCGCTACCAATGGCTCATAGGCTTTCCAATGCACTGGCTTGCTATATGACAACGCCGTGGCCATGAGCGTGCGGCCATGAAATGCCCCTTCGAAGGCAGCAAACTCATAGCGCCCAGTCACCCTCATGGCCAACTTGGCAGCCGCATCAATCGACTCACTTCCACTGTTCAATAGAAGGAACTGCCAAGGTTCGCCGGGCAATACTTCCGTAAAAATGGCACGAAGCCGTGCAGCGAGCGCTAATTGAGGCTCGTGCTTCATTACATCCGAAATGTGGAGCAGGTACTTCGACTGATCTCGAATGGCACGCACCACAGAGGGATGGTTGTGTCCACACGCGTGCACGGCAATACCACCCGTAAAGTCGCAGAAATGCTGCCCACTATTGGTGTGGACGTTAATACCAGACGCCTGCCTTGCTACTTCATGCGTCTCATAGCCGAGGACCTCCGCCAGGAGATCGGTATCATAGGAGCGTTCATTGCGGCTATTGGTGTTAGTCATTGGGTTGTTGTCCTTTCAACATCACAGGCAGCCATTGGTTGAGGCTGCACAAAAAAGGAGCCCAATGCAATTTAGCATTGGGCTCCTGCGAACGAAGCATTAGCTCGTGAGCCGGGTTAGGTTGTCGTGGGTACTCCCTGCTCAGATTCATACGTCAAGACGCTCACGCGTGCAGCTACGGCTGCAGCAAGTGCGCGAAACGCCTGTGCCGCTTCGGATGCCGGAGCCGCCAGCATGGCAGGTATGCCACTATCGCCGGCGTTGCACACAGAGGCATCCATGGGTATTGTACCTAACAGCGGCAGGTTCATTTCCGATGCAGCTGCGGCGCCGCCACCGTGGCCAAAGACACCACCGCTCATGTTTTCCACCACACCTAGAATCGGTATTTTGCGGTCACCACTCTCTGAGAGAACATCGAACATCGCGACCGCCTTGCTGGCAATCTCTCCGGCGAGTTTTTGCGGCGTCATGACTAGCACGACACCTGAAAGGGGAACTTGTTGAGCCAGTGTAAGCGATGCATCGCCTGTACCCGGCGGCAGATCAACAATCAGGTAATCCAATGCACCCCAGGTTACGTCGCCTAGCAGCTGCCGAACCGCACTGGCCACCATTGGCCCGCGCCACACAACGGCTTTGTCTGGTGAGAGCAGGAAGCCCAGCGAGATTAAAAGTACACCATGGCAAGTAAGAGGCACCATTTTTACACCGGTTGGTGTCTCTTTAATAAGTGGTTTGTCGTGAGCGCCCATCATGGTGGGCAACGACGGACCATAGATATCCGCATCAAGCAGACCCACAGAAGCACCAGACTCGGCCAGCGCAACAGCAAGATTGACCGAAACAGTGCTTTTGCCTACGCCACCCTTCCCGCTTGCGACCGCAATAATATGACGCACCTGAGGAACAAGTGCCTCGCCGGAAGCCGCTCGCCCACGGACCTGTGCGGTCATTTCAACCTGCACACTTTTAACACCGGGAATATCGGCGACGGCCCGCTGCGCCTGCGCCTTTAGGAGATCTTTCACCGGACAGGCAGGTGTAGTAAGCTGTATTGTAAAGGCGACGGCCCCGTCGCATATTCTCATATTCTGGACAAACCCGAGGGTAACAATGTCCCTGTGGAGGTCAGGATCCTGGACGGATTTAAGCGCAGCTAGAACCTGATCCTCAGTTACGTCAACCATTAAATGCCTCGTTTTCAACTGCCAAATCTACGCCGGTGATTTACATGTATTATACCGCACCCAATCAGGGCAGTCGTATAAATGCGGCGGCAACGGTATCCGCCACCAGGAGCCCGCGGTGCGTGAGTTTCAAAACACCCGAGCGTAGGGTGATGAGCCCGTCCTCTTGAAGCTGCCGTAGTTCATCGGAGTAATATGACTCCACTGTGACAGAATAGCGGGTAGATAGTCTCTCAAGGTCTAGTCCGTCCAGCTTACGTATTCCAACCATCATGCTTTCCGCCAGCGCCTGCTCTTTTGGCAGTATCTCCTCCTCCACTGCCAAATTAACATCAGCGCTTGACTTCTCAATGTATTTCAAGGGTACACGTTCTGCCTTCCAGCGTCTGCCACCGAGATACGAGACCGCGCCTGGCCCAAATCCCAGATATTCGTTGTTATCCCAGTAGGTCATATTGTGTCGGCTCTCCCAGCCTGGCCGTGCAAAATTGCTTACCTCATAGTGGTGATAACCAGATACTTTAAGTGTGGAGATTGCATACTCGTACATGGCAGTTTCCAATTCCTCGTCTGGCAACTGCAGCCGCCCGCCGGCATGAAGCCTCTCGTACCTGGTGCCTGGCTCAAGGGTTAGGCCGTAGAGCGAGATATGCTCAGGATTAATTGAAACAGCCGTATCCACGCTTTGCTGCCAGTCCTGCATAGATTGGCCGGGAAGGCGAAACATGAGATCAAGACTTAAATTTGAAAACCCTGCAGTCCGTGCAGCATTAAGTGCGTACTCGGCCTCCTTTGCCGTGTGGGTTCTATCTAGTTGGCGCAGTAACATGTCATGAAATGCCTGTACCCCTACGCTGAGCCTGTTGAACCCATATTCGCGCATTTGTTGGAATTTGGCAGCATCACTTGTTCCTGGGTTCGCTTCCGCGGTAATCTCCGCGTTGTCCTCCACGTTGAAGTGTTGACGCAATGTGCGCAAAATTTGTCCAAGCGCATCCGCGCCAAGATAGGTGGGCGTCCCGCCGCCAAAAAAGATGGTGGGAACGGTCGCTTTCTCATTTAACTGCCCAGACTCGCGGCTGATCTCCCGACAAATGGCCTCTACCGTTCGGCTTGGCAGATCGCTCTGTTCTTTCAGCGTGTACACATTAAAATCGCAATAAGCGCAGTGACGCTCGCAAAATGGAATGTGGATGTAAATAGATACTGATCGCATAGCTACCACGGCACCCCGCGAGCACAGGCTCGCTTCAGCCTGTCGTAGACAGCAGCCCACTGCGGATTTCGCGGTGGTTCGTCGACTACGATAATGTCCGCGCCTAGCTCGTCCAGCATGTGCAACGCGTCGTATAGGCGCTCCTGCCAGTCTTGCCAGTGTGGCAACAGAGCGACAGTCATTGGTGAGCATGGTTCGGTTGATCGCGACGTGAGACGCGCCACCACCTTCCCAGAAGCACTCAGTTTTGCAACAAGGGCGTCTGCCTCATCGGCCGGCAGCATTACAGACGGTGTCGATGGAGCATAGTGAACCCGCAACTGGCCCGGTGACGGAAGCGGCGCATCTTCTGGTATCGGCACACTTCCCTCTGCCATAGTTGGCTCAGCGCCCAATACTTCCTTCAATACATCGGTTGAAATCGGTCCGGGTCGAAGCAATCGAGGCAGCCCCGCGCTTAGGTCGATCACTGTAGATTCAACGTTGTTTGTTGGACCACCGTCAACAATGAGCGGAATTCGTCCCTTTAAATCTGCCAGCACGTGCTCGGCTCTAGTAGGCGATATAGCGTTGGAACGGTTTGCGCTGGGGGCAGCGATTGGCAAATCTGCCAGGGCAATGATTTTCCGCGCAACAGGATGCGCCGGTACCCTCAGGCCCACGGTGTTACTGCCACCGGTGACGATATCTGGTATTGCGCGTGTACGCGGAAGCACCAACGTAAGGGGTCCGGGCCAAAACGCCTCAGCAAGCCGCGCAGCGGTATCGGGCCAAGCGGTTACCAAATCGCGCGCCAATGAAGTAGTGAGCACATGGACAATAAGCGGGTTGCGCGACGGTCTGCCCTTCGCCGCAAAAATCTTTGCTACGGCGGAAGGCTGCAGGGCATTTGCACCTAACCCGTATACGGTTTCGGTTGGAAATGCAACCAACTCACCGGCGCGTAATAAATCTGCTGCCTCCCGGATTATTGCAGATTCATCACAATCCCTATTGAGGGTGCACATTTTGGTTATAAAGGCATCCAACTAGGCAAACTCCCGTCGGCTGGTAAAGTCCACGCGTCCTATTGCACGACATTCTACCACGGGCGAACTACCTATGTGGTACAGGCCGACGAGCTATTAGGAGTGCAGAAAGCGACCAGATTTACTCATAGGCACCTGTTCGTACATAACTGAACTCCACACGCAAACGGGCTCAATAACCCAGTATGAGCCACGTTTGTTGGGAGAACCAATAACCTCACTAAAATTAAGTAGCTACTAAGGATGACGTGTACTGGTCAGTAAAATGTCCCGTTCCCTCTGGAGTGGCTCTAATCCCCAGAGAACTACGTGATCGCCACACGTCGTCGCAAAACTGTTACCGTTGCGCGACAGTGCTACATCTGTAATGTAGGACTGAGACGATGCGACAGTACTGCGTTGCACTGATTTACCAAAATGAAATACCGTACATTTGTTTCCATGTGCGACAACCAGGCAATGTCGCCGCTCGGACAGGGCCATTATTGGGCACAACCATCTGTGGCAGTAGATGCGATAAAGCGTACGATGATCTTGTGTGGAAACGATTAGGATGCGGTGGCGGCGCAACACGGCGGCGAATTTACCCGATTGACTCATCACAATGTTGGCAGCTCCGTTTTGAAAACCAGCTTCGTTTACAACGGAAGAGGATAAAAGCTTCTTCATGGACTTCAAATTGTAGACGCCCAACTTTCCGGTGATGGGCGACAGGCTGTACAATTTGTCTTGAATTATATACTGTTCGGCCGGCACTGTCTCCGCTGACTTCACGGTCGACGAATTCATAGGTTTAATACCTTGGTGACATGGATGAACAAAGAGTGCGATGTGATCGTTCGTCGCATGTGGTGGCATGTACTGGACTACGAGATGAGAAAGCCTGACATCTATCGCAACTGAGTCAATTAAAGAATTGCTGGGGAGATTCAGTTTATGCAGTCTCATTCGTAATGGCTTCTGGTGTGCAGCGAGACAAACAACCGACGGCGGAGCCCCTGCAAGGTGGGCTTCGCAAATTATAAGGTCGTCTGCTGCGGCAAATGAGGCCATAGAATTAAGGACTGAATTGTGTATCATTCTCGCTGGTCGAAATGCGCCCTGTCGCCACTTCAACATCGTTACCATACTGCTATATTCTGGTAAGTAGTACCATTCACCCGCAAGATGGCGATCCCATTGGTTCAACGGGAAGTATTCAGCAAGCATATCCCCTTTACCAGCTACATGTATAATACGGGCGTCTACTCTTCCATCGTGCTGGTCAAATATCGTCCTCAATGTTGCGCCATTCCAATCGTAGACAACTTTGTAGCACCGCCCATTCCATAGGCTCGTCAGGAGTTGAAGGTGACCGTTGGCAAGCAGATTACCCGTATAGAAATGGGCGGATGCAAATCTATTCATCGGCGTAATGATGTAATGCGACCCTGTAATCGATTTATTTTTGGTACTTGTAAATTTAAGAAGTACTCTCGAAAGGCCATTGTGGGGGCTGCCAGCAGTAATCGTCACAGTTAAAGTATTCCCGCGGTATGTGCCTAACGAGAGACTGTGGCGGTCAATCACAGCTCCTTGAGAAGAGATTTGGAATGGTACCATGAAGGCCAAACACATTAACCACTTCAGCATTACGACAACTCCCAACAATGGCGGCAGCAGTTTAGAGGACCGAAATGGGCACAACTAGTGCCATAGCGGCATTGATTACATTTAAATTGACTGCACAGTGCTTTCACCGCACACGCAATGTTTAGGCAGTCATTTTGCATTATCTGTTTCCATGTTCCGAGTTCGCGGCAGTTTGTGCTCCACACGCTACGTCCCACTTGTAGAAGGCCGTAGTTCCAATCACGTCCGCCGTAAGTAGGTCGGTTCAATTCACCACAATTAGTTTCGGCAAATATCCGGCATTTAATCTGGTGTCTGGTCGGTTTAGGATGCTGAGAGCAGTTCTTACAGAACTTAGCCAATGCTATGTCTATACACCGATCCCATTTGGAATTATTGCATTCATTGGCAGCAGGCAAATGCCCTGCTCGCTGGCAATCATTGCAGTATGGATCATGGCAGTAGCAATTCTTGCGTCCGCACCCACATTTGCATACACCCAATCCACTCGCGTCCTGTCTAGCCACCGGCTCGTTACCCACATAACGGTAGAGGTTGTAGTCGCCAGCGTCGAAGCGCAGCGGGTCCTCACTAAGCCACCGGCCTGTGCCCACCGCCAGCCACCGGGCGCGCACGTACTGCAGCGTGGCGCTGTCGCCGTAGTAGCCGAATTCGCCTGCGCACCGAGGTTGCGTAAATATTGTGGGTACAGGTTGTACGGCGGTTGTCACAACCCACAACTCGTGACATTGGGTAAAACATGTATGCGAAATGTGTGGGTAGACAGTAGACTGTACTGATACATCGTAACACAGTTTGGTAGGTTGTGCAACATGTTTACGGATGTCTTCGTGTTAATCTAATCCAACTTAGTCGCAGTGCTTTACAGCGACCAGCGGCATTTTATAACAGCCAGGCGTGCGACAGTAACCTTGCGACCGCCAAAAAATATAAATGTGGTGCATTTTCAGGGGAATTAATCTTGAAGGTTGCCGAGTGTAGAATTCACATGATCTTGTGATAATCAATGGTTCTAAACCTCGTGTCAACTTATTTAATTGATGTGATTAGCTTTACAATCGCTTTCATTCTAGGATGCGGATTGTCGTTAAATCGCCTTTCCAACGCTAAGAATGACCAGATCGCGAACAGAATCTCTCTAACCGGGTACCTCATCGTGCCATCTGTCATTTCCATGCACCTCGTTTCCATGAGGTAGATAATTGCATCAATTAGGTACTCGTCTGCGTAGCGTCTGCCGGTTAGCTGTTCGGCGATCTCGCGAATTAGCGGAACGATCCGTTGTTGATTATTTGAAAGTTTACACAGAAGATAGATTTCGATGGTGTTGGTTTCAATACACTGCCCGCTATGTAGCGTAACCTGAAGTTCCTGGGATCCATTAACCAGCTTATATTTGACGAGGCAGTCATGAGCCTCCTGGAATTTACGTATTAAAATAAAATACTTGGCATCGCTTAAATAGTCCGTATAGTGAGCGGCACGTTCTCCTAAATCCAGCCGTTGCATCTTCCGATAGGTACTTACCGCTTTACCATGACCACAGAGAGAATAAATGCTGAATGCTTCATGCAACAGTAGGTATTTATCGACTGAATTATCACCGCATTTTCTGAGTGCTTTCTTAACATATATAACCACTTTCTTGTAATTCAGGTTACCGTATGTGCGAACGTACTTTTCATTGCCTCTCAATTTGGAGTATTGTGGTGCCTCTTCAACACGGAAAGGATTTGGCAACATCGTAAATCGTAACTCCCTCGTGTCGTGAAACTTCATAACCAAACAGCAGACACAGCGGTGCGGCAAGCATCGGCAGCAACGTTATTACATTCAACGGTCATGGGTGTACAATAGCCACCTTTCGGGTTAGCACATTGTTTCACTCGATAACCGCAATAGGTTAGGCATTTCTGATACCAGCCCCACCCACAACATGGAATGCAAGCTGCGCACGCCAAATCACAGGCGAAGTAGCGATCACCACATGTCTTCTTCTTGTTGGTCGTGAAGGACTGTTCTTCAACTATCACTGACAAACTGCATGCTTCGACAATTAAACAACCAATGCATGCACCACAGGCTATGCCACAACCAATCTTGACCCACGCGGGAAGATTTCTCCACACGCCAAGCAGGCACCTTGCCCCGCGTGCAGGTGTGCATCCGCTACCACAAGGGTGTTGGCGCTATGTTGTGACGTGGAACTTACGCCGAATAATACCTCGTTTTTGCTAACAGGCCCGGTTTACCTTGCGTGATGTTAGTGACCAGTGACAACCAAATTAGTAACCAGCCATTTACCGCGTATACAGGCCATCCCAACCCACCAATGTTCATTGCTGCAAATCTTGCCTTGAATTGCGGGCCCAGTAAATGGCATCGAATCCAATGCCTGAATGTCTTCTCCGGACTGAACCCAATTTGGAGGCATAGTAAGCGTATCTTTCACGTTCAAACAGAATTGCCTGAAAACCTGTCGTGCTTCATGATTTTGCGGTTTTCTCATGTTCACAAGCAATGAACAAGAGGAAAGAAGTACACCGGCAGTGTTGGTGTGCGGGGGAGCTATTTCTCCAAATTTGCCAGAAAACAGAACTGGCGGAATGTGTCAACAAAAATGGGACAGAAATGTGAGTTACGGTGTTGCGCCTTTGGTTTGATTTACCTCCCTTGAT
>DAIDKH010000095.1 GCA_027450145.1 Chthonomonadaceae bacterium
TCTAGGTCGAGGAAGTTAGTTCTGGCCCAGAATTATTCCTTCCACAAATCAGGGGTAGAAGGTTACTGATGTGACTGCGGTTTTGGCTTCGGCACCTCAAGAGTAAGTTCTTGGCGAATGTAATCTATTGTAACACGACGAAACCTTCGAATTACGCCAATGCCAATTAGCCCAGCCACTTCAAAATCGTCGGCAGGGCTGATCTGCGTGTCAACAAGGTTAGCGGCAAGAGACGGAGAGAGCAATGCATCGTGTTCGGCGCCCGTACCAGTCTGCAGATGCAATGAAAGCGGCTTGTTAAAAAGCCGTATCTGCTGCGCAGTCGCAGTTGTTCCTAAACCCACCCGCGCGTTCAGGTTAATCACCTTGAATTCAGAAGGCTTCATATCCTTGGCAATGGCATTGCCCAACCACGCCGCAAGGGTTCCATCCTCGTCGTCACCGGTATCCAAAATGAAGTAACCACTGTGACCATGTACCGAGGCACGAATTACAATATCGCCCTCCATGATGTTGAACGGCAGTGAAATTAGGGTATCACCGGGCAGAGGCGGAGGTGGTGGCGTGGATGCATTGGGCGACATCTCGATCACGTGTGTCGCAAAATCGATGGTCACAGAGTACCCCAGAAATGCCGCACCTCCAAGAATACCGTCAAACTCCCCAGGAACGGATTTCTTCACCCCCTCAACTGCCACGGGACCAAATACCGTGGAACCAATTGCAAGCCGGCGGGCCATGTAAATGTCGACTGGTTCATAGCCGCTCACACCATAGACTACAGAATGAGCCATCGGCTTGCGGTTTAATCTAAGCGCAACGCTGTTGTTCAGAGTAATATCTGAACCGCCGCCGGTGTCGAATAGAAGCCGGGCCGGTACATTATCTATCTCGCACTTAACTACAATGCTTCCTCCCGCCATCGTAAAGGGAATTCGCACATCTCCGGTCTGTTTAGCTGTTGCCGAGTTAGCATTATTTGATAAGACCTGAAACGGGGGATGATCCACCTCAAACTGTAGAATGGGCATGCGCCCTGGTAATGCGCGCATAACAAACTCATGGGGGTGGCCCTTAGGTTTTAACGCGAAATACCGTATCGCGTTTGCTGGCATGCTTGCGGGCACAACATCCCGTGCGCTTTGCGCATCGAGGAGGTAGTACAGTGCCGATGCTCCGCTAGGATTTAAACTCACTGCCTGCTGCGCTTCGTGTATGGCAGTGCGCAAATGACCCAGCCAAACGTTCACCCGTGAACTGGCGATTAGTGCCCAATAGCTGCGAGCATCGAGATTAAGGGCCATATCGGCCAGGCGCGTCGCCGCATCTGGGTGCCCAGCGCGCATAAGCGCCAGGCTGTAAAGGCCGGAAGCATCGGCGTTCCTTGGAAACGTGGCGACCAGTTTGTCTCCAACCTCTACGGCGTCATGCCAGTTGTCCAGCCTGAGATCCGTTCGAAGGAGGCCAATGGAAGCTTCAATGTCTTGTGGATCTTTTGCTGCCTGTGACCTATAAACGGTTTGGGCCAGTTTGAATTTGCCTTCTTGAAAAAGTTGGCTAGCAGTGGGACTCTGCGATTGTGCAGACAGACTGAGCGGCATTAGAACGGTCACTACCGCAATTGAACGGATTGAAAGGCTAGTCATTGTTATATCTCAGACGCTCCCCTTACCACTTAGTGTGTGTCTAATTGATCGGAGTAACCGCTTGACGCGCGATCCTAACCAGAAAAACTCTGCACGTGCGCCGGCAACGGTACAACAAATTTCACCACCAATCCTCGTAAGTATATTTCCTGTAATGCGATAGTATTGGCGCCGACTTTTGTTCAACTCTCGTTCCATCGCATGATAGTTAGAGCGAACACTGCCCATCCAGTGATGTGTTACTACGGCATCAGCCAGGTACAACACGTTATAACCGGCTTTTCGAATTCTCCAGCACCACTCCACCTCTTCAAAAAACATGAAAAATCGTTCGTCTAGCGGCCCTACTTTGTCGATTACGGCAGCTGGAACCATGATACAGGCCCCGGAGACCTGGTCGACTTCGGCTTTAACTGAGAAATCTGTGCGACCGTACCGGTATTCCAACCACTTCATGCATGGCACCAACCGTTGTAGCCCAGTATAGTTCAGTATCTCGCGTACAGGTGACGGAAAGTTGGCACCGTTCAGTTGTACAGATCCATCTGTGTTCAGCAATTGTGGTCCGATTGCCCCAATATCCGGGAATAGGTCGCAGTAATGAATTAGCTTAGCAATGGAACCTGGCTTGGCCTCGGTGTCTGGATTGAGTAGCAATACATGCCTGCCGTGACACTGCGCAATGGCTTGATTGTTGGCAGCCGCAAAGCCTGGATTATTATTGTTCTGAATTAAAAGAGCGTTCGGATAATTCTCCAGTACCATAGCCGGGCTGCCGTCGGTAGAGTTATTATCCACCACCCACAACTCATAGGAATACGGTTCAACCGCTGCCGGTACGGCCCGAATCGCATCGCGAAGCATGTCACGAGTGTTATAGCTGACAATTATGATGGAAACATCGGGAGAATCAGGCATTGTGGTCTCGCGCTTCAGCCCTAATACGTCGATTTTGGGCCGCAATTGCCAGAGATGGAAGCACCCCTGGCAGACAGGCATCTAGAACAAACGCCAACCGAATAGGCCTGAATGGTAGGATTTCACATGGTACCTGGTTGCGACTAATCGCCCTGTATATGGTGAATGCAACACGTTCTGGTGTTATTACCACTCCCCCGGGCGTATACTTGCTGCCCCTGGCGTTGGCAAAAAACTTGGTTTGGACGGATATTGGCAGGCATTCGCAAACCTGAATACCACTTGCGGCCGCCTCAATGCGTAGTGCCTGAGAGAATGCGTGTACCGCACCTTTTGTTGCCGAGTAGACGCTTATACCAGGACTACCCAGCCGCGCAGCGGCGCTGGTAACGTTAACGATGACACCGCGTTGTCGGCTGCGCATCTGTTGCAATGCCTGCCGCGCGAGGTCAAATGATGCAAAGAAATTCAGCTCAAATACTAACCTTAAATCCTTGTCCTTGGTCTCAGTAACAGCCGCACCTAACCCCATTCCCGCATTGTTGATCAAAACATCGATAGGGCCGTGTTCGGCCTCCAAGCGAGCGATAGCGCCCGCACGGTCGGAACTTGTTAGGTCAAGCGTAACCGAAACCGCATCGCCACCAGTTGCAGCGATATCCCTGGTGACGCGTTGCAACTCAGTTTGGTTTTCCGATACTAGAATGACACGAGCTCCGTGCTTCGCCATCAACTTTGACAACGCCTCACCAATACCCGAAGATGCGCCCGTGATGAGGATACGGGTACCAGCGACCTGCAAAATACCAACTTCCCTTCTCTAGTTTTTCGCACCCTTACTATAACGCCATAGTTGAAGTGTACCACCCTGCGACGCACCAGCAACAAAGTGCATGTTATGCGAGAACGCAACATGTTGTATAAGCAAGTTAACCGAGGCACTTTTGTCTGCAACTTCATAGGTCTTCACAAATTGACCGTGAAGGTTCCAAACAAAAACCGCACCATTGTTACTTCCAGTAGCCACATATTTACCATCACTCGAAAACGACACGCTGCTCAACGCAGTAGCCACCGGAGAATTAAACGTTGCGTCGAGTCGTCCGTTTCGCGCATTCCAAATCCTTACAGAGTTATCGTTGCCTGCGCTCGCAACAAACCTGCCATCTGGCGAAAAACAGACAGATGTAGCTCTATTACTGTGTGCGGGTCGACTCCACACTAATTCACCGCCCTGCAGCTTATAAACGGCTACCGCGCCCGGCATCCCCGTCTGTGTTGAACCCGCCGCAACCGCCAGCAGTCTATCGTCTGGCGAACAGGCCAGATGAAAGACCTGTCCCAACGCGGGACGCCGCCAGATTTCGCGGGCGTTCGCAGAATTCCATAGCGATATCTCACCCCCTCTGGTTCCTATTGCCAGTTTGTTACCGGAGTGATTGAATGCCAAGCCATCAATGTCTCCCTTAAACGAGCCAAATTGCTGTAATAATCTAAAATCTGATGAGTTCCAGATTTTCACCGTTCCTGGATAAAGACTTGCACCAGAGCCTGCAGCAAGAAGGTTGCCGCGTTGAGAATACGCCACGGAAGTCTCGTCGTCTGTACCGGCCAAATAGGCCTTGGGATTTCCAGTACGTGCATCATAAACATACACCTCGCCTGGAATAAGTCGTTGATCCTCATTGCGCCCCGTAGCTATTGCTATGTCATGACTATTCGGGGAGAATGCGATAGACTCTATTGGCCCTTGCTCCTGAATAATTCGCACATTCGACTTTAGAAACAGGTTATTGAATTTAAGCATCGCAAGACACCCGAAAATGCTGAAACCAACCACTGCGGAAATTGCTGCAAGCCACCGCCCCTGTACATTACTGCGCCAGCCGAGTATGCCACAGGTACCCGCCGCAAGGCCAAAAAACATCTGAAAGCCTGGCAGTAGTGAAGATATGATAGCAAATGTGCCGCTTAGCCAGGTGAACGGCGAATAATCTGGCAGGCTAATAGCGGGCGGCGGGGAGTTATACGACACGGCAGTGGGCGCAATGGGCCAGTTGGGCAGACCGGTGGGGGCGGAACTGGCTGCTGAAGTGAAGGTTAGCGGTCCAGCAGCCACCGCAATCGCCACCGGTAGCGTAGCAGCCGCGGCACCTCCCACTACCCTCGCAGTGCCAGCGTAAGCAGGAGCTGCGACTGGTGCTGGGACCGTTTGGCGTTTACGAATCGGCTCCTGACTGGTTGGTGGAAACGGATCCCGTCCGCCTAGCAATTCGGCGCGCTGACACCAGGGACATCGTTCAAGGTGGGCCCCGTACACGTGGGCGCCGTTTGTCTGGCAGGTAATCAGCGCATCCTCGGCCGCTGACAACGCGGCAATCCAATCGTCAGTCGCTGGTCGAGCATGGATATCCCGGATTCCTGAATCAAAACAACGATCCATTAGCTGCTTGATCCCTGGGTTTAATATCGAAACGGGAGGAGCAAACGGCATAGGCGTATAGGGAACAGCACGCGCACCGTAAGTGTAATGCCCTTCCAAGATTCGAGTTTCTATTGGTGGAGGGTCACCGGAACCTTTGTATACTCCCGAGAATGGATGGGTACCTTCCATTAGTAGGTGGAAAATGAGTACAGCCAACCCAAACAGGTCGTGCTCAATGCAGCGGTCCACTAACCTGAAATTACGGTTTTGCAGTTCTGGCGGAGTGAATTCAGGCTTACCCACGGGACAGCGATACACCGTGTTCCTAGAGGGATCCCTAACCTGAAAGCTGTCGCAGTCAACAAGGGTTACGAGTGCCGTATCGGCTACCAGGATATTCGACTCGTTAACGTCACCTACAACATATCCTCGTTGGTGCAGGGCACGCATCGAAGCCGCCATGTTCCGCGACGCGCGCAGCAGATACAGATAGCTGAACAAGGGAGAGTCTTTGCGTCGGGTTACTGGGTTATACACATTGAAGAGAGGCCGCATACCCGTAACTCTCGGCATCAAAAACCCGGCGAAGCGCTCACCGTGGAACATAAAGCGCAATATATCCCGGGGCCACGCAATGGAAATGTGAGACTGGGCAGCCATTGGGTCATCGGGAGGATTGGCAAGCATAACTGAAAGCTTGCGGAACTGTATTTCAGTAGGGTCGTGGTATAACTTTGCACAAAGAAGGGGGGCATCCTGTATCGGAAATACAAGCGCCTCCCCCCCCTTCCCCAGGCGTTCCTGTGGATTAACGAGGACCCTGCTTCCATCAGATTGCCGCACAAGTCTCATTGCCGCAGCACACTCGCAATCACAAGCGTAACGTCATCATCGGTTCGTTCACTCACGCGGCGAGAGTTCAAGAACGATTCTAATTGGGCACTGCCGTCTGTTGGTCTTGAACTTGCAAAGTTAAGCAGGGGTCGGAAGAAACCCTCATGAGGTGAACCCGCTGGAAACTGCAATGCCAGTCTCTGTAGGCCGTCGGTAAGTGCGACGACGTGGTTCACCTTTATATTCTGCTGCACACACTGCACAGCACGCTCCCAGTCTTCGCTGGTAAGGAATGTAGTCTCATTGGCATACTCAGACATCGGCGGCACGGTTAGTGCGGAGAGCCCTGCGTCGTCATCTACAACCACAGCACCGTCACCAACCTGGGCAACAACAACGGAGAGCTTAGTTGCCAGAGCGACAATACAGGTGCATGCAAATGACCGGTTTGGAACGTGTGCCTGTTCGGCTGCAGCCACGACCGCCCTATGTGCAGATCGTAGCGAGCCGAGAACCAATTCCCGTTGGGACTGAACAAACTCCGTACTACTCCGGGCGAAGAAGTCAATGGCCGCGGTTGTGGCAATTTTGGCTCCCTCGCCGCCAAAATCGGCGGATCCTGCTCCGTCAGCAACAGCAATTGCTACCAGGTCGTTAGCAAGGGACCTGAACAAGAAGGCATCTTGACAAGGAATGTTATGCCTACTATGGCTAGAACCAGCAACCGAAGACGCAATTACCTGCCAGCCCATTAAACTGTACCCCAACCCGGCGGGGGTAATGCGACCTGTTCATCTACACGCGATTGCGAAACCCTCTGCATGCTTGCAGACAGCCAAACAAACATCTCAACAAAATTGAGCCCGGTAAGCTTCACTGGTGTGCGTACAACAAGACTTGCCAATCGCCCCATGTCGGCATTCTCTACGCCCACCGCGAAGAAGGCCACACGCTTGTCGTTCTCCTCCGTGTGAATTCGTTGAGCGGCCTGCTCGACCAGCGTTTCTGGTTCACCCTGAGGTGCGCCATCCGTGATCATGAAAACCCACGGTCGGTAGTAAGCGACACCATTCTGGCGATACTGCGCCTTACGTGCACTGATTATATCCAGAGCCCTGTTAATTGCAGCCCCCATATGAGTCATACCGCCCGCGTTCAGCGTCGGCGGATCGAACTGGTCGACCGTTACAAAGTCCTGCACCAGCGTCACCTCGTTGTTGAAGGAGATGACCGCTACCTCCACCCGCTTTGCGGCAAGGGTATCCTTTACCAGCTCGTCTTTAAATGACCGAAGCCCCGCATTAAGTGCATCAATTGCCGGCCCGTTCATCGAACCACTTGTGTCAAGGAGAAGAACACACGGACAACGCGGCTCAGGATTTTCAGCAAACTCTACCGCGTCTTCTAACGAGGAAACTACCGTCATGACAATTACCTTCCCATTCTGAAATGAGCTAGCTCATTTCAGGCTTTCCTGCAAACCGTGCCCTAAAGAGGCCTTTGCGTCTATTTCTACGTTCAATTTAAGGAAGTGGTTACTCGATTGCAGTTGAGCGCAAGCAGTGTGGGTACTACGCATGACCAATAGCCCAAAGCTAAGCAAGTGCGGTAGTGTCATCTCTGCCTGCCAATCGCCGGATCAGCCAAAAGAGTGGCAACGCCGCCAACCCATTGTACACTGCCGAACCTACCATTACCACTGTCCAATGAGATACATCCTTTTGAGGATCAAACGCAAAAAACAACATAGCACACAGAACTGTGGCGAGCACACCAAATAGCGGCGCAAGAACTGCGCTATCACGAACTATTCGTGCCTCAAGCCAACCTATTAAAAAGCAGACGATCGTTCTGCTCACGAGTATACTGCCAAAGCCGCTTATCGGCGGGGCCGTCATTGCGGCAGTAAACAGGCCACTAGTAAAACCCACGGCCGAGGCAGTATTTGCATCGCATAGCATAGACCCTACAATTGCTGTAGTGAGCACTAGATCCAGTTGAGCACCAAAAATCAGCATTGAACTGGCTACGGTCATCTGATATATTGAGGCAACAAGGAGGGCTATGGCGATAATGCCTAACCGACGGGCGTAGGGTGTCATCGCAAAACCATCACCTCATCCAGGGCATCAAAGTCAACAAATGGCTTGATGACCGCCACCTTGTTCATCTGTCCCTGATCAAGTGCCACAGACGTCACTGTACCTATGGGGATACCGGGTGGGAACACGCCGTAGCCTGCCGTTACAATGCGATCACCTACTTTAATATCTGCCTCAGCCGAAAGATCGTTCATTGTGATAAAGTTGGTGTAGTTGCCTTTGCAAATGCCAACTGCTCGCGATTTAGCTCGTTCCACCCTGGCACTCACCATACCGTTTTGATCGGTTAGCAGAACCACGCCTGCTGTGCTGTTGTTAACGACGTATACTTGCCCTACAAGGCCCGCCGGCGTAATAACGACATCATGGACCTTAATACCCGCGTTAGCACCTCGATTAATTGTAATCGTATCAAAATTGGGGTCCGGCCGGAGAGCAACTACCTGGGCAATTACTGGCTTGGGAGTATGTGAATCCTGAATACCCACATCTGCTGCCAGGCGCTCACCTAGCAGCGCTTGTGATCTGAGGTTTGTGTTCTCGAGCTCTAGGTTAGCGATGCGCCTCTTGAGAGAGCGATTTTCAGACGCTAGCGCATAACCATGTGGAATCCAGCCAAATTCTTTGCCAATCCAATGTCCGGTTGTATTCACAGCATTCGCCGGAAACGAGAATAGTGTTCGTATGGTAGAGGAGATGGGGTCTAATCTACCTGCACGTTCTGCACGGTCGTGCACAATTCCCAGCATCGTACCGGCAATTAGCAACAGGACAAAGGGGATGTAGCGAAGCACAGGTCCAGTTCGTCCGGCTGTCACAGTGCAGAAGCTCCTTTGCCTGGCGCACGGAAATTAAACAGTGCGCAGAGCCCGCCGCATTTGAGTATTTGTTTCCAGTTCCTCCAGGTATCGTCCGGTTCCCAGCACGACGCAGGATAGAGGATCTGGTGCGATGTGTACTGGCATTGAGGTCTCACGCGACAGCAACTGATCAAGCCCCTCCAGCAACGCACCACCCCCGGCCAATACGATACCGCATGAATAGAGGTCGGACGCAAGTTCTGGTGGTGTTGTTTCCAGTGTTTCTTTAACTGCCTCTACTATCGCATTGATGGGCTCTTGTATGGCCTCACGAATTTCTACGCTGGATACAGCAATACTTCTAGGTAGTCCCGAAAGTAGGTCACGGCCACGTACATCTACCGACCGTTCCTGGTCTAACCGAAACGCCGAACCAACCTTGATCTTTACATCCTCGGCAGTGCGATCGCCAATCGAAAGATTGTAGTTGCGTCTCACGTAGTTTATGATCGCGTCGTCAATTTCGTCACCGGCAACTCTAATCGATCGGCTGGTAACGATGCCGCTCATAGAGATAACAGCTACCTCTGTAGTGCCGCCGCCAATGTCCACAATCATTGAGCCGGTAGGTTCGCTTACAGGAAGCTCGGCCCCCATTGCGGCCGCCATTGGCTCTTCTATGGTGTATGCCTCACCTGCTCCGGCCTTTCGAGCGGCTTGCAGAACAGCCATCTCCTCTACTTCAGTGACACCCGAAGGAACTCCAATAACAACACGAGGGGCCATAAACATGTTCCGCCGGTGGACCTTCTGAATGAAGTAGCGTATCATCTGCTCAGTTTGATCAAAATCTGCAATGACACCGTCACGCAACGGCCGAATGGCTTTTATGCGGTTAGGTGTCCGCCCAAGCATTCGCTTGGCTTCCTCACCAACCGCATGTATTTTATTGGTAGAGACGTCTATCGCTACAACAGACGGCTCACGCAGAAGGATTCCACGCCCTTTTACATGCACCAGGGTGTTTGCTGTACCCAGGTCCACTCCCATATCCCTTGAAAAACGCCCCATAGCGCCGCGCAGTACGTTCATGGCAGGCCTACTTATCTCCTCTAGAAGTTCCTAATCCGACCGGAGGCATCTCACAATCAAGGGCCGAATAATTAAATGAATACCGGTATTTTCAGGAGCACATTATTATAACACAATTGCCGATTACTTTAATACCTGTACACATGTACCAAAAGTGGTGACATCGGCAGATCCACACACTTCGTAATGCTAATCACGTAGCGTCAATCGATAGCCACTTCATCGGAAGAAATCGTAACTTCCGTGGTATAATTGTCATTGAAATATCCAATTCTGACATCTTATGCTAATGATCTGACAAATTTCAACGAGAGGATATTCCATCATGTCGACACCAGCGGACGCCAGGAGGCTCCGACTTCTTGAACTACTCGTACAGGCGGACGAATCTTACACAGTAGATGAATTAGGTGATCTTCTTAAATGCGATGGACGCACGATTCGCCGAGATCTAGATCACCTGCATGAACTGCTGCAAAACTGCAACGGTAT
>DAIDKH010000096.1 GCA_027450145.1 Chthonomonadaceae bacterium
GTAGATATTCGGCCGAAATCTGGTAATTGTGAGGGTGAAAACCGGTAATTTTTTGGGTGAAGGAAATTCCCGCAACCCCGTAGAACCGTGATAGCGATCCATACAGAGAGATGCTAGAGGAGAACGCGATATTGGAAGCAAAGCAACCTGCTGCGACGCACCGACTGCAACGAAGCCTGCCGAAACTGGGAATTCGGCCAACCATTGACGGGCGTTACGGGGGAGTCCGCGAGGGCCTGGAGGGTACGGTAATGGCAATGGCGCACAGTGCCGCTGCCTTTCTATCTGCAAACGTCACGCATGCTTGTGGTCTGCCCTTAGAGTGTGTTATTTCAGATACCTGTATTGGCGGCGCCGCAGAAGCTGCGAGAAGCTCTGAGAAGTTTGCACGCGAGAATGTCGGAGCCGTGTTAACCGTAACTCCCTGCTGGTGTTATGGCAGCGAGACGATTGACATGGACACGCATCTACCGAAAGCCATCTGGGGCTTCAACGGCACAGAGCGTCCTGGCGCCGTTTACCTTGCTGCGGCGCTCGCCGGCCACAACCAGAAGGGACTTCCTGCGTTTGGCATCTATGGGCGTGATGTACAGGACAGTGGTGACACACAGGTACCTGCAGACGTTCAGGCGCGGTTACTGCAGTTTGCGCGGTCTGCAATCGCTACTGCTTCAATGAAGGGTCACTCATATCTCGCCATGGGATCGGTGTCCATGGGCATTGCCGGCTCCATTGTGAATGCAGGCTTTTTTGAAAAATACCTGGGAATGCGAAGCGAGTCGGTAGACATGGTCGAGTTCCTACGGCGCATAAACAATGGTATTTATGATCATGCGGAATATGAGCGTGCGCTGGCATGGACGAAAGTTCACTGCCCAGAGGGGATGGATCCTAATCCGGAAGAGAGTCGCAGAACGCGTGCCCAAAAGGATGCCGACTGGGAATTTTCCGTAAAAATGGCTCTCATCGCACGGGACCTCATGGTAGGAAACCCTGTGCTCAGAAGGATGGGATATATAGAGGAGTCCGAAGGGCACAATGCTATAGCAGGAGGGTTTCAGGGGCAGCGCCAATGGACCGACACCTTCCCTAACGGTGACTTCCTTGAGGCAATCCTAAATTCGTCCTTTGATTGGGACGGCGCACGGCAACCCTACATTGTAGCCACAGAAAATGATTCACTCAACGCCGTTTCTATGCTGTTTGGTCACCTGCTAACCGGGACTGCACAGCTGTTTGCAGATGTACGTACCTACTGGAGTCCTTCTGCCGTGAAGCGCGTTACCGGTCATGCGCTCACCGGCGTAGCCGCGGATGGAATTATTCACCTCATTAACTCAGGGCCTTCTGCACTAGACTGGACCGGTATGCAGAGCCAGGACGGTAAACCTGTTCTCAAACCGTTCAGCGACATAACACCAGACGAAATTGCCTCGTGCTTGAAAGCAACCACCTGGTGCTCCGGAATAAGCGAGTACTTTAGAGGTGGCGGATGGTCGACGGATTTTCTCACACTGGGAGGAATGCCTGTGACCATGTGCAGGCTCAACTTGGTGGAGGGTTTGGGACCGGTTCTTCAGATTGCCGAGGGCTACACTGTAGATCTACCTGACGGTGTGCACAACGTGCTGGACGCCCGAACGAACCCCACCTGGCCGACTACCTGGTTCGTGCCGGTGGTAACTGGTACTGGTGCGTTCAAGGATGTCTATAGCGTGATGGCACATTGGGGCGCTAACCACGGTGCAATTTGCTACGGGCACATAGGCGGCGACCTCATAACGCTGGCCTCTATGCTGCGAATACCAGTAGAAATGCACAACGTGCCAGAAGACCGCCTGATGCGACCAACGGCCTGGATGCGCTTTGGCAGTATGGATGGGCAAGCGGCCGACTACCTTGCCTGCCAGGCATTTGGACCATTGTACAAATAGTTGACGTTATTCCCTTAGCGATAAACAAGGCAGGCACCGGAGACTTCTCCGATGCCTGCCTTTATCTTTGACCTCACGAGTGGCTACGGAGCTTTCAGTTCCTCGTCCAGGCCGACGTCTACTCCCTGCCCACCCGTTGTTTGGTGACAGTGCACGGCAAGTGTCACTGTAGCCCCGGGCTTAAGAAGCCGGAGAGCCTGCGGGAAGATAGGCATTGCCTCGTAATCGGTAATGAACCCGGGCTCCTCACCGGCAAGCACACCGTTTACAAAGATTTGAATATCCTCATCATGGAACACATACCATACGAGGTTCTTTAGTGGGTGATTAGGAAGTGTAATCCGCCGCCTAATCCAGATATCGTCGGTGTTCCAATTAGTATGAACCGCTATTGAGGGGGTGCCAGCGGTACCAAAACCCGCCTTACCTGTGGCCCAGGTGGTATCGTCGTAGCCCGTAGAGGTCCAGTGACCTGCAGGCTTTTTGGTGGTGTAACGCCACATTGCACCGCCGTTGTTTCCAGCGGGAATGACTGTTTTCAGTACTGCTGCGGGCGGAATGGGCGCCCATCCACGCGGCTCCATTTTGTCCCGGGATGACCAACTGTGCCATATCTTTCTGTTGGTGAGCATGCGTATAAAGAAGCCCCCCACGACGGGCCTCGCGTGCATGCCGCCACTGTGTACGTCATTGGCGAGGTAGGAATCGGCAAGAGGATCCCTAGTGGTGGTAGTGTTAAAGTACTTGTAGATCGGGCTGAACAGCTCCTCAAAATCCGACTTGCGAGTCGCCATAGAGGCTGCCCAAGTGGACCAGTCTGATTTGGTGATATGCGTGCGGGAGTCGAGTGGAACTCCGTACGGTTCCATCACGGATTTATACCATTTGATCTCTCTGGCCTGTACTGCCGCAGAAAAGATGTGCAGTCCCAGTATTCGATCCCACACCATGTTATACTTCTGGCTCCATGTTCCGGGCTTGTCGAATGCCAGAAGAGAGTGCGAGCCTGCGTCAGCAACCTTCACCCAATGCGCTGCGTCTACCCGTGCCAGGTGGGTAAATGCCTCTGCATCACGGGTGTCACCCCTCATTCGGCAGAGGTCGCCATAGGCTGCAAGACCCAATATTGCCTTCACAGAAAGGTTTGCGTTATGCGCAAGATGCCCCATGAAGTCATCTGTACAGAGCTGGTTTTCAGGATCCAGGCCATATTTCTTCAGGTAGTTTGCCCACTGGGTGATCTTCGACCACCACGGAGCGACGAATTTCGCGTTGCCGTCATCCTGTGCGATTGCGTCGCACAGAATAATCATGTTACCGCTCTCTTCTACGGGCATACCTTCACCACCGTCATCCCTGCCCATCGCCACAGGATAGGTGCCGATGTCGTGGGGAGCATTGGGAAACTTCCAATGACTTGAAGCGGCATAGAGCAGGTCTGGCACGAGAGAAGCTTTCGCCAGTGTCGGGCTGAGAAGCACCCACACGGGATCCATGGGAAAGATAACATCCACAGTTGCGATATCGCCGTTGCTGGTGTTCTCTTTGGTGAACATCAACGGCTGGCCATGGCTGTCTACAGAAATCCCTGTGCCAGCGAGACACTCTCTGTAGGCCGTTTCCGCGATCTGTGCATATTTGCTGCCACCGACTTTGGTGAGATCGTTGTGCAAAGAGGCGTCAAACTGCATGCACTTGCGAGCGAGGATTGGATACGCCGAATAGGCATGCTGCAACATTGCTGCGCAGGTTGTATGATTGCGCCGCCAGTATGGACGCAGAAGTTTACCGAAGAATTTAATGTTGTATAGCTCGTCGTAGGCGACGATAACAGTGCGGGACACCGTGCGAGTTCCTACTGTTCCCAACGGCAGGTTGAACGCCATGACCGGATGGTTGAGATCCGGCGCTACAGGATTGTGGTTCATGTCGTGGTGTGGCAGCCTACCAGACGTAACCCACGAGTCCATAGCAATGGAATTAGGCAATGCCGCCGTTTGGCACTGGGCACGGGGCGCAGCGACATACGCGTACCCCCAGTCAATTCGCACGTCATCACCCATCGGTACACATATGGTTTGAGCCGCAGTGCCCATGCGCAAGGCGGTAAGCTGGCCCATGTTCCGCCGCTTCCAAACAACTGGCTGGTCACCAGAGTTGACTGATAGATAGCTACTCGCACTAAAATAGAGCGACACGCTGTGTTGTCTATGATCAGTGGAACGCACAGCCCAGGTAATGTAGCTTAAGGGAAGCGTTAAGGCAGGCAGATCATTTGGAAGCGCCGGTGACATGAACGTGAGTTTTACCGAGACACCTGCCCCTTTGAACCAGTATATGGAGCGGGTTGCTGTAACCTTTAGAGCGTCTTGTTGCATGGGACGAACACTTGCTGGCTGGTCACCCATGAGCCGGCGAACCTTTCCGTCTACGCGAATAAGGCTCACCAATGGCATAGGATGGTGCGTCCAGTGTTTCGTTACATCCGCAGTCAGTTGATCTGCCTCCGACCATATCGAAAGATACGGGTCGCTGGTGACCAGTGGAACCGCCGGTGGTCGAAACGCCTGAGCTTTTACCTTGCTGGCGCCAAGACCCAGCCCACTGGTGATAACTGCAGCCAGCAGCCAATATTTAACATTCAAAGCAATCCTCCTGTGTTGCCACCCTGTGGCCAAGGGCAGCGGGATGAATATATCGTGCGTTATGTTATAAACAAACGATTGGTATTCCTTCATCATATTAATTAAGCCACCAAGCCAACCCTCGGTCCACTTGCTTTAAGCAAAAAAGCAAGACAACCACTCAACGCATTCGGGAGGATTATAAGTGTGATAAGTGGAATGTTTGCCTAATCCAGATTAAATCAAGAAACCTTCCAGTCGCGATCGCATCGCAATGTCCATGTGATAATCTGCCCGGATTCCTGCGGCAGGAACCAAATGCCGAATTCGTGGTTTTTAACTGTGAACTACCGGCCTTTTATCGTGGGGGAATAAGAGTTATGCTGCATGGTATTGGAAACATGTATGGACCACTATTTATACTCTTTTACATGGCCTTCTGCGCAGTCGTTATTATGGTAGCAAGGCTGGTATCTGCAGCGCTGCAGTATGACCCTGCCCATCTACCCGCTGTTACGCCCTTGCCAGATCCTTACCAGATCGCCTATCTCCGGGGCGGTCCACGGGCAGTAACGAATCTTGCCATTTTGCAATTGCTGGAGGAGGGATGTTTAGAATTACGAGAAGATACCCTTCACATGGCAAAAGGCAGACATCGTCCGCCGATCTCCGACGCACGCGCCATTCAGACTGCTGTATGGTATGAATTCTCGTCTCCCAAACTCGCTACGGCACTGCCCGAAATTGCACTGCAAATAGAACCAATGTGCATACCTCTCAAACGGGATCTATACCACAATCGACTGCTTCAAACGCATAATCAGCGTGTAGTGGGCCTGGTCATTATGGCGCTAGCCGCTACGATTATCGCTATTATGGGGCTGTTTAAGCTTATTACGGCACTCAACAACGGTCACCACAATGTGGGCTTTCTAGTCATTCTAATGGTGCTTCAACCGGCGTTGACGATCCGGATGTGCTACCCAAAACTAGCCAGCTGGCGAGGTCGAAAGTACCTCAGGCGCCTGCAAACCGCTTATTCGCAGCTGCAGCATGGCGACTATTCGCAGGATTGTGGCGCCGGCATTTCGACCGTCATGTTGGTGGGAGCCGTGTTTGGGGTGTCCCGCATGGATGGGGAGATATACGGGCCGCTGGCGAGCTACCTGAAAGCACCCCTGCACGCAAACTGGTCGGATAGTTCTGGACTAAGCAACTGTGCCGCTGTTGGTTCCTGCGCAGGAGGAGCCTCTTGCGGCGGTGGTGGGTGCGGTGGGTGCGGTGGCGGAAATTGAGGAGAGCATGTGTGCCAGCGTTGGGCGTGGGATTCAGTTTTCGGCCGGCGTATCTGGCAGACCTATTCCTTCGCCCGCATTCGATGGACGTCCTGGAAGTAATCGCGGATCACTATCTCGAAAACATTGCCGATCGACAGGAACAGCTTGAGCTGCTTTGCGCGCACTATACCCTGCTACCTCACAGCCTTAATCTTTCGCTTGGTGGCGCAGATACTCTCGACCGCAGTTATGTGCGCCGCCTCTGTAGGCTGGTGCAGCGGCTCCGTCCGCCCTGGTTCAGTGACCATCTTGCATTTACCCGGGCGGGAGGTTTAGAACTTGGCCACCTGGCGCCGGTTCCACTGACTAAGGAGGCACTGGATGTGGTCTGCCAACATATCCATGAGGTGCAAGACCGAGCCGAGACACTTTTTATACTTGAAAACATATCCACACACGTTATCCTGCCGGGCGCAGAAATGACTGAAGCTGACTTTTTAGCGGAGGTGGTCGAACGTACCGCCTGCGGACTGCTGCTAGACCTTACCAACGTATATACCAATGCGATGAACCATGGGTTCTCGGCAGATGCCTATCTTCAGGAGTATCCTCTGGAGCACACGATGCAGATACACATTGCTGGAGGAGAATGGAGTCGTGGAACTTTGAATGACACGCACTCCGCTCCGGTGCCAAAGGAGGTATGGCGACTCCTGGAGTACACGCTGAAGCGATATAGGGTTCCGGCTATCATATTGGAACGTGATGAAAACCTTCCGCCCTTCGAGAGCATCGTTGAGGAAACCGAGATGGCGAGGTCACTTTGGGGGTGCCATGCCGCTTCAGAATGAGCAGCGACTCCTTGCGCTGCTATACACCAGTGCGAGTGCGCGGGTTGAGTATGCAAGGCAGCCCCAGGAATTCTGTAAGCGATTTCACCTATCGCCACAGGCGTGTGCTGCGATGGCGGCCATTCCCAATTCTTCCATCGAAAATTATGCCAGGTCCCTTATTGCCAAGCGGCTAAATGAAGTGACAAAGCTGTTGCCAATGACTGCACAAAGCATGGGGGAAGCGTTTCGTGAGGCGTTTTACGCCTATTCCAAGGAGGTACCGACCCGTGGTGTAGATCGTCACCTGCGAGACGCAACTGCGTTTGCCAAGTTTCTAGCAGCTCGCAAGGAGTCCGCCAAGGCAGAGGTCTCTGTATTGAGGCTGGAGGCTGCCCGGGTTTCGGCGCGCGGATCCAGCCCACTGGTAGTATGTATGTTGCCCCCTACCGAGTGGATTACCAAGGAATTAAAGCTGCGCAAACCGGAATGGGTTGTGCTCGCCTATCTCCGAGTTGGCCGCTACCGCCGGTGGAGCAGGATGGTCATACCGCTGCCGAACACATCGCATTCCACAGAGACTAGTAAAAGCCTCGCTGGTGATTAGCAAAGAACTATTAGATAACCGCCATTACCTGCCATAGTGCGCATTCGCCACAGACGGCATGGCGCAGACCTAGCCCACACCCCGGCAAAGCATTCGATGGGTGGCATTATACTGGTCTACAATTTGTTGGCTCTTGCATGGCCCATCAAAGCATCCAAGGTGTGTTTTACACCAAAAAGTGGATGTTTTGTAACGACGCGCTTCCTTGCCACTCTTCGGTTCTTTGTACATTATAGAATAGCAGCTTGCAAACACTGGCTACCACCTCGGTCGTGGCGATTTTGGCCATAGATCCCTTGGCCCACTCTCGCAATAAACATCTGCCAGACCATTTGCAACGGATGCCTTGATCCACTATGGCCAATTCATTTCGCGTCGCGTTAGTTCGGGTGGTTTGCAGTATTCGTGTGGCGATTTGCAGGCGGTACCAGGTCGTCCTTTAATTTCAAGAAGCCGACAAGTGGCTGCCTTATTGCAGCAATGGTTGTACCGCGAGAATCGGTAATAATGACAGTTGCATGTGACGGGATTCCAGCTTTTTGGCCGCTTCGAACACGCGTTTTGACATTATACGGCGGGATGGTGATTTGCCCCGGGTCAATCTTCCACAGAAGGCGGGTTGCTGCACGAGTTGGAAAGTAGGTGAATCCTTGGGGCAGAGAAGTCTGCTGTAGGTCGCTTGAGCTAAGCGTGTGCAGAAACGTGAATACCTTCTTGTGGGCTATCTGGTAGCCTGTAGAATAGGTAATCGTCGGCATCTGCCATTTGTTCATACTGCTCATCTGGCCCAGAACGCGTAGCGTGACATAGCCATGCTGCGATATGGATTGGTTCCAGGCATCTAGCAGGTGTTGCGGGATATCGGCTTGCCTGTCCTGCGCCCATGCGCGGGAATAGACCAGGTACGTATCGCCAACCTTCCGCCAATTGTAGCCGTACGATCTGCAAATTGCGTCCAGTACGTTTTCAGCCGTGCCTTTTGAGCGAACCAATACCAGCGGGGGCGCTACGAATGCCTCACTTATTATTTGCAAGTCGGAAACCTTCGCAAGGCGCATTAGTGCATGTTGGCAGGTTGTACGTAGAACCGGCACAGTAACGCCAGTCGGGCGAATGTCTACGATCGGCCCCGGAATATGCGAGACTTTGTTGTGAATCGGCCATTGAGTTTGCAGAGGATCAATTGTAATAAAAACGGACCTGTATTGCTGAGGCCCAACCATATATTGAAGCCCTATTTGGTACTCGCCAAGCCCCGTCACAAACTCATCTGGCGGAGATGGTGTCAATGTAAGTATTGGCTTTTTGAATTGCGACGCTTGAATAGAGGTGTTTGGCGGGGCGAACGATGATGTTGTTGTATTGATCTGCAACTGCTTCATTGCGTTGGAGGATGGATGACATTGATCGACTTCCACCTGACCGTCGCTAATCAACGATGCAAGTTGTTCGCTTGTTATAACGCGTAGAGCGTCTGTTACAATGCTTGTAGATTTTAGAAGGTGCCCGCGGTTATGCTTTAGATTGAATGCAATCCACGATGAATCCGTGTTTTTGATTTTTCGGCGCTGTTTTAGTGGCATACGGATGAACCGTATGATCTCCCTTAGCTGATGTGGCATTTCCTCAGCAGGGTACTGCAGCATCTGTTGTTCATGTTCAATTGCTTCGCCATTCCTCTCGAGTTCGTAACCATCAGGTTTCGTCACATGAGCCCAACCATAGTCATGATAGGGAATCGTCCCGTGGCCAAATAGATCGACAATCTCATTCATCACATCAATAAGTGGTTGGTTATGAACGGCGACAGAAATTCTGTAGTGCATAAGGTCTGGTGCAGCCGTGAGATTAACGCCGCTGACTGCAGCGATGCGACTAAGCGCGGTGTGAAGTGGCATCGACCATAATGAGAGCGTGATCGGCCGTTTCATAAGGGGCAGGTTGGAAGCACGCTGTGCGCAGGCAGCTGTCGTGGCGCCAATTAGGAACGCAAGGGTGAGGGAAGTGATTGAACTCGACTTAATATGCAGTTTCATGAATTATCCTTGAGCCAATGTGGCCACGCATCAGCCTGGCCACATTTAACAGAGCAACGCCGATCTAAGGTTAGAAATTCCAGCCCGAAATGTTCTGCAATCCAAGTAATTCATTGTAGCTAGCGGTAAGGACCGAGGCGTCTCTTTCAGTTACCGGCGGACCAAAAAGGCTTGAGCCTGTAACAAAATATAAATAACTTTCCGATTCATTCGGCTGTGTAACTAGAAAATGCGCCGGCAGGGCGCCGGTTGGGTAATGCACTGTGTTTCCCAAAAGTGTGGTAGCTCCTTGCGAGATGATGTAATTCTGTTCGCCGCCACCACTATCTGTTTGCGATTTTGGCAAGTAGTTTTGGTTCCAGAATCGCGCGTTGAGGGCGTTGTTTGCCGGAGTATCTGTAACATAATAAACGACATCCGTTGGTACACCCCCCTTAACGCCGGCGCCAGATTTTAGAGGCCAATTCTGGACATCCTGAGACACGCTGATGTTCAATTCCGTATTGGACTGCGCGTAGGTTGCGATTGGCGCAGCGGCTAACACGACAGCGAAGACTGCGGCTAGTACATAGATGGTGATGGAGTGGGCAATTGTCGCCCTCGTTCGCGAGACATGCAAACTCTGCATAGCAGTAAGATCCTTTCATAATCTGTCATCCTTCCAAGAGGACGCAGAGGACGCAGAGGACGCAGA
>DAIDKH010000097.1 GCA_027450145.1 Chthonomonadaceae bacterium
GGTGGCCAGCGGCACCGCGTTCTCCGCCAGCGATCCCGCGAGCTACACCTATTCGACCAGCACCACGGTCTACGACAGCCTGGGCTCGCCGCACCTGATGACCACGTACTACCAGCTGGTGTCGGGCGCCGGCACCAACTGGAACGTGAACAGTTCCGACGGTAAGGTGGCGATCACAGACCTTTCCCAATACCTGTGGTCACTCAACAAATCCGGTTCCGATCTCTAAATATAACAACCTACAGTGCTGTCGCGGTACCCGTGGCAGCACTGTGCTACCAAACAGGAAGTTGGCATGAAAACTCAACAGTCTCATATCACTCTTAAGCTATTGATGGTAGCCGGCTGCCTAATAGCCATTGCAGGGTGTCACCAGGATCCGTCTATTACGGCTGCTGCACCTGCGCCTAAAAATGCTGTCGCCCCACCTGCAGTAACTCAACGCTTTCCTCACCATAGGCTTCCACCCCTCGTGGTGAATGGCAAACCCAATGGCGCCAGTAATGCGGTGCCAACCAAGTAATAGCGTCCTCCAGCACCCGTCGTACACCTGATCATCGCTGTTAATTATCCAATGCTCAGAGTCACGCTCGGGACAGTTAGAATTTAGTAGCAGCACTCACACTCCGACAGAGCGCCGATAATGCATCGGGCGATTTTACATCCAATTAAACGCTCGTGTTTATCAGGCGCTCCGGTCATTGTCAGCACTCCGCTACTTCAAGGTTATCGACGTCGATTCCCGTCAATTCGCCTGCTAATCCCGCATCACACTCACTAAATGCCCGCGCATGGCTCACAGCGAGACATTGGTTACAGCAGGTCAAGTACGGCTATTTAGCCAACGAGCAAGGTCAATTTATTTAACCTTCCCGCTTTGTACCCATACAGAGTGTGTAATGAATGGGCCCGTTAAGCACTGAATTAAGTCGATTTCCTACTGGCAACATTAAGATGGGTTGTGTGACGGATTTGTAAGTTTGGCTGGCATCAGGGTATAATGGCTCGTTCAGCCTATCTCGGTGTAATCAACCGAGCTTGCGCAGCCATTCCAGAGATCTGGAGTGTTATCCCGCTTCACCTCTACCAAGATGAAGCCAAATCGGCGTACTACGCCAGAATGACCAGGGGAGTTCTATTTAATGCGGCATTACGAAACGATGTATATCGTTGATCCAGATGTTTCCGAGGAGGCGCTGGAAGCCATCATCGCCAGGTTTAACACCGTTATAACTGATGGCAAGGGTGAGGTATTGGAGTCTGGTTTATGGGACCGGGGTCGAAGGCAGCTAGCCTATCCTATCAATCGCAAGCGTGAGGGTATCTATGTGCTGATGCAGTACGTAGCCGAACCGGAGGTTCCCAAGGAGCTCGATAGGCTCTTCCGCATCAGCGATGATATTATGCGGCACCTCATTGTCCGAACGGACGACAAAGAAGAGTAATAAAGGAATTCCGTGCATCTGCGTTTAATCAATTTGGCAAGCTAGCGGTACGTATCTGTACCCGAAGCACTGCGCCAAACGCTGAACAGGAGAGTTTGACATGCTTAACCGCGTTGTACTCGTAGGTCGGCTCGTTGCAGATCCCGAGGTTAGATACACGCCGGCAGGTGTGCCGGTCGCACAGCTTCGTGTAGCCGTAAACCGGATTACCAAGAACGAAAACGGTGAGTATGAGTCAGATTTCTTTAACGTTGTAGCATGGCGCAGAACCGCAGAATTTGCACAGAATTATCTTTCCAAAGGCCGACTTGTCTCCATAGACGGCAGACTGCAGACGCGTTCCTGGGTTGACCAAACCAGCGGCCAGAAACGTACTACGTTCGAGATTGTTGCCGACAACCTGGAAGGCTTGGATCGCAAAGGCGACAGCTTCTCGGAACAGCATGCGTCTATGGGTGAGCCTGGTAGCGAACATATGTCCGCTCCTGTGCGTTCGGCCCAACCCCCTTCCATCCCGCCAGTAGACGACGAGCACGATCCCTTCGCGGATGAGTGACTCGCAACTGGATAATAAGAAAAGGATTCGATAATATGTCTCAAGGCCCTAGCTCCGCGCCGGCTCCCAATGGTGCTTCACCATCACCTGCCCCAGCGCACGGTGAGCGACCATCCGGTCCTCCTCCGCGAGGCGGTGGTAAGCCAGGCGGCAAGTATGGCAAATTCCGTCGACCGCGGCGTAAAGTATGCATCTTCTGCGTGGAGAAGGTGAAGTCGATCGACTATAAGCAGATGGCACGCATCTCCAAGCGCCTGACTACAGACCGTGGTAAGATTGTTCCCCGTCGCACAACGGGAACATGTGCAAAACATCAACGCATGGTTAGTGAAGCAATTAAGCGAGCCAGGCACATGGCGCTTGTTGCATTCGTAACCGACTAAGCAGTTCATGTGTTGAGCGCGGGTAGAATGCAGAATCTCTGCATACCTCCCGCGCTCAATTCCTTTTGAAATCAATAACAGGATTGCTGTGGCGTTTGTCCCAACTGCATCGCGCCGAACCATCATCGATTGTACCTACGGTCAGAGCGTAACTTTTCCTAAAATTCCACGGTTGCGCCCAATGGCGGTGCATCCTTCTGAACGATTTAAGGACCTCAAAAATGACAGAGCAGTTTTCCAAAACACTTAATGACATTGCGGATCAAGAGATAAGGTTAAAAAAGGACCCACTGAACATGATGGGGTTGGTCCTGAAATTTCCTGCACAGTGTCGAGAAGCCTCCGAGATTGTTTGGCATTATGCGAGCGGGCGCTCGGCTTCACATGATGTGCGCAACATCGTGGTAACGGGCCTGGGTGGAAGCGCAATTGGTGGTGACTTTCTACGAGTACTCGCCGATGAGTACGGCCCGCTACCATTGCAGGTAAACCGCGACTACACACTTCCCAAATGGGTTGGCGCATCTACTCTCGTGATGGCGGGATCATATAGCGGTAACACGGAGGAGACGTTAGCCGCTTATGCAAACGCCTCTGCGGTTGGAGCGCCTACTGCCATTGTTAGTAGCGGTGGGAAGCTCTCTGAACTCGCGCACGTAGACGGTTGCGCGATCGCCACCGTCCCAGGCGGCCAACCACCGCGATCTGCAACCGGCTACATGTTCTTTCCTGCGCTTAATTATCTCGCGAGCCGCAGTTTCATTCGGCATAATTTTGCACAAGACATGGAAGAAACGTTCACAATTCTGGAGCAGCAGGCTGCAAACCTTGGGCCCGAGATTGAGTTTGACAAAAACCCAGCAAAACAACTTGCCGCGAATCTGTTCGGAACCATTCCTGTCGTCTACGGCACTCAGGGATTCCGAGGCGTAGCAGCCTACCGTTGGAAGTGCCAGTTCAATGAGAACACGAAGATAGCCGCCTTTTCAAACGTCCTTCCCGAACAGAACCACAACGAAATACTCGCCTGGGTTCAGGCACGAAAGCAGGCCGAGAAATGGTCGGTAATCCTCCTTCGAGATCCTGCAGAAATAGAAAATGGACGAATATTCAAACGAACCCAAGTAACCAGCGATATTATTTCACCAGATGCCGCTATCTACGAGGTCGTTTCTCAGGGTAAGTCGCTGTTAGCACGGCTGTTCTCGCTGGTGTACATGGCTGACTTCGTATCGGTTTACCTGGCATACCTCTACGGTGTTTGCCCAACCGATATTGGTCACATCGACCACCTCAAGAGTGCACTGGCCTGACAATGCATATCAACTAGTAGACAGCAAAATAGCCGAAGGCGTTTGCATTTAGCATTCGCCTTCGGCTTTTTAAATGCGAGTGTAAATCTCGCCATTTGCACACTACTCTCTATTTAATTTGGGCGCGGATTACCCCGGATACCTATTAAGTTGTCAATTTATTCAATTAACCACGAACACGCTTTTTAAGCAATTACGGTCTATTTAAGCAATCTCCGCACACATCACACACTATTATTGACGTAATTTGCACAGATATCGTTCCCGATTCCCGGCATTTTTACTCGTCCACTACACATTACACCCCAAAATGTTCTGACCAACACTGGTAATTTCACCTGAAGCCTGATGTCTCAAGAGCCGACAATTTAATCAGTAAGCCCATATTACATTCCGTTATGCCATATGGACTGCAGATTCCGATGGAGGATTAGAGTGGAATCCTGTTCCACCGACTCCACCAAGGAGCAAGTTATGTTAGACAGCCTTTTCGGGAACAGCTCGTTCACTGCCATGACCGAGGCACTTAATGCCTCTACATTGCGCCAGCAAGTCATTGCAAATAACCTTGCAAACGTGAACACTCCGGGCTACAAGCGGCAGTCGGTGCAGTTTGAATCTGCCCTGGATGCAGCACTGAAACAGCGACAAGGCGGCATCTATGCTGTGCCTCAGCAGTCTCTTAGTGCAATAAAGCCAACAGTAGTGACGGATAACTCCACCAGCATGCGCACAGATGGCAACAATGTAGACCCAGAAGTAGAAAACGCCGACCTCGCCATCAACACCATCAAGTATGAAACACTGGTTCAATCGGTTACCAACTACTTTCAAGACCTAAAGACCGCAGTACTAGGTCGATAATCAACCCACTATCTCCGAGGAAAGCCATGTCATTAGGAACCGCCATTCAGATTAGTGCCTCGGGCCTTACGGCCGAAAGGCTACGCCTGGATGTTATCAGCAACAATATTGCAAACGTGAATACTACACGCACTGCAAATGGCCAGCCATATAGACGCCAGATCGTTACGTTTCAGGAGAGACAACCCTCCGGCTTTTCAGCAATGCTCGCCGCCGCAACAGGTAACCCTGTTGGCTCACCTGCAGGAAACGGCGTAGAGGTGAGCAGCATCACGCCAGATATGTCCACTCCATTTAAAAGTGTGTACGATCCAGGTAACCCCGATGCCAATGCAAAGGGATACGTCAAGATGCCCAATATCAGCCCCATCATCGAAATGGTCGATATGATCTCGGCATCGCGCTCCTACGAGAGTGGCGTAACCGCAATCGACGACGCAAAACAGATGCAGATGCGTGCACTAAGTATCGGCTCTGCATGAGGAGTTTTTCATGATTAACCCTATTTCTTCCATCTCAACGGCGACGTCGCTCCTAGGTGCGGTAGGTCCCGCTCCCACATCCGCTCTGGCAGGCCAGTCTGCCTCTACATCTACAGCTGGCGCCGGGGCCTCTGGACAAAGCTTTGGTCAGATGTTGGAGAGCGCGATCGGGCAGGTGAATAACGCTCAACTACATGCTGCAGACCTGCGTTCGCGGTTTGCCGCGGGCGAGCCAATGGACGTCCATAAGGTGATGATAGCAGGTGAAGAGGCCAGCGTTGCTCTTAACCTCGCCGTGCAAGTTAGAAACAAAATCACCGATGGCTACACTCAACTGATGCAGGTTTCGATTTAGCAGTGGTTTGAAAGGCTGCCGCCCGCTTTTGGGTGGCAGCGCTACAGTCATTTATGTTGGCTGATATTTGCCGGTAATAATCGGTAGAACAGCCGGAACGAAGGAAGGATACAACCGTGCTCCAACGTGTGCGCGAAACGTGGGACCGGCTGGGCCGCAATAATCAGATCATCCTGGCCGCCGCCGTAGTGGGCGTGGTGATCGCTTTTGTAGGGTTTTTAGCCTGGGCCAGCACGCCAGATTATGTACCGCTGTTTTCCAACCTGTCTGCTCAGGATGCAAATGCAATCACCTCAAAACTAAGCCAGGCCGGTGTCCCCTATCAAATTACGCAGGGCGGCGCGGCTATTGAGGTACCAGCGCAGGACCATGACAAATGGCAGATGAAACTGCTTAGTGAAAACCTTCCAGCGCAAAGCAATAATGCCACGGCCAACAACTCGACCGACATCCTCTCTGGGGGAAGTATTGGCGATACGCAGGCTATTCAGGATAGACGGCTACTCCTGGCACTCGACCAGCAAGTAGGGGGCGTCATCTCCAACATGGATGCCGTTCAATCCGCTACCGTTACCTACGCGCCCTCAAACAACGACCCACTCGTGGTAGATCACCACTCGGCGTCGGCTGCAGTCTTCATAACGCTGAAGCCGGGGCAGCAGCTTTCTGATGAAAATGTGCGAGCGATCGTGCGCGAGGTTCAGATGTCCTACACCGGCCTAACGGACAAGAACATTAGCGTGACGGACTCGAATGGCACCCTTTTGTGGGACGGCCAACATACCGGCGGACTGGAAGGCGACGAGTTTCATAAGCAGGAGATCGCAATGGAGCTGCAGAAGCGCGCCATGCTGCAGTCCCTGTTAGATCAAGATTTCGGCCCCAATACGGCCAGCGTATTAGTACACCTCGAGCTGAATCAGGATGTCATAAAGAAGCACGATGTCGTGACGACACCCGGCGCGGCGATAACGAAGTTTGATGATACAGAGAAACTTACAGGGCAGGGCACAACCACGGGTAAGATGCCGCAGGTTGGTGCTGCCGGTAACATGAGCGGAGCACCCGGTGGTCCAGGCGTTCCCAGTTATGCAGCAGCAACAACTAGCCCTAACGGAAACTACAGCCACGAGCAGACGGGTGAAACCGACCAACCAAACGTGTCGACAACCGATACCTCCGTGGCGCCTGGTCAAATTAAGCGCTACGACGTAAGCGTAATGCTCGACAGCACCAAATTCCAGGCCGCTCAGCTTCCTACCATTGAAGCAGCGATAAAGCAGCTTATTCAGGCCAACATCGGCTATGTTGCCAATGATCCCACTCAATCACGGGTGGTAGAGGTTACTGCAGTACCGTTCAACCATTCAGCTCAGCAGGCAGCTGCGGCAGCTGCAGCGGCGGCGGCGTACTCCCGTAATATGCAGAAGGTGCTAAGCATTCTCGCACCATTCCTTATCATGTTGCTGGGCTTCATGCTCCTCGCCAAGTCTCTTCGTAAGGCCGCTCCTCAAATGCAGGGTGGCCAGCTGGCACTCGCAGGCGGTGGTATTGGCCCCGGCGGCCTAATGATAGCCGGCGGTGCAGAAGGTGCGCTTCCTGCAGGCGATCGCGAAGCAGGTGCAATTGCTCTCTCGGGCGAACCTGGTGAACCACATACGTTTGAGGTGATTGAAGAGGCGTTCGATTCTAATCTCGAGTCAATACTTCACCTATCGCGTTCTAAGCCAGAAATGGTAGCCGTACTGCTCAAGTCGTGGCTCACCGAGGAATCAATTCAGTAGTTATACCGCCACGATTGGCAGTGAGAGGAGATTAACGTGAGAGGACAAACAGCGGCGGTTACCAACCGACAAAAGGCAGCGGTGTTGATGGTGGCACTGGGAGCAGAGGCCACAGCAAAAATCTTTCAGCACATGCGTGACGAGGAGGTAGAGGGTCTCACTCTGGAAGTTGCAAGGCTCGGGCGTGTGAACCCAGAAATAAGACGACAGGTTGTTGCAGAATTCCGAGAGATGTGCCTGGCACAGGAAGTCATCTCGGAGGGCGGAATCGACCAGGCCCGTAAGGCCCTGGAAGCAGCCTTTGGCGCTGATCGTGCGGCAGAGGTCGTCGGTAAGGTCGTTCAGGCCCTGCAGGTTCTGCCATTCGACTTCGTCAAAAAGACTGATCCGTCCCAGCTGCTGTCGTTCATTCAGGATGAACATCCTCAAACCATTGCACTCATCCTGGCACACTTAAATGCCAATCAGGCAGCTGCCGTTCTTTCAGGTCTGCCGCAGGAACTTCGCGCCGAGGTGGCGCGGCGAATCGCTATTATGGATCGAACACCACCGGAAGTGGTTCGCGAGATTGAACGCGTGCTTGAACGCAAACTCTCCAGTGCAGTGGTTAGCCAATCGTTCTCGGCCGTCGGCGGCGTTAAGAGCCTCGTTGAAGTACTGAACTGGGTAGACCGAACTACCGAAAAGACAATTCTAGAGAACATAAGCGAGAATAGCCCTGAACTAGCTGACGAAGTAAAGAAACTGATGTTCGTCTTCGAGGACGTTGTTCTGTTGGACGACGGTTCTATCCAGAAGGTACTGCGAGAAGTCGACAACAAGGAGCTGGCGCTCGCGCTCAAGGGTGTGACCGAGGAAGTTCAGAACCGCATCTACAAGAACATGAGCGAACGTGCCGCATCTATGTTGAAGGAAGATATGGAGTTCATGGGGCCAGTTCGCCTTCGAAATGTCGAAGAGGCACAACAGCGCATCGTTGGTATTATACGACGGCTGGAGGAAGCTGGTGAGATAGTAGTTGCTCGCGGTGGTGGTGAAGAGATAATAGTATGACGCAGCCACCATTTGAGGATGCCCGCGATCTGCCTTTCGTGCCGTTGATGGCGCCGCAAGTCCATCGAGGTAATCCAAAGCCGACGCCCACTAATTGGTTCGAAACCATTGCGCCTACGTTCGACGGTAGCGAAGCGGCTCCGAAAGAGCGCGTGGATTCCACTACACAGCGGCCAGGATCCGCTGCCAAAGTGGCATTCGAGGCGATTGACGAAATAGAGTCACGGGAACAAGCAGCACTTCAAGCTGGTAAGCCAGAGCCTGCTGAGATCATCAAACTTAGGCACGAGACTCTGAAGGCTGCAGAGGATTTGATGAACCAGACGCGAGCACGCGCCCAGGAGATGGAGAACCAGGCAAGGGCGCGCGGCTATGAGGCTGGTTATTCCCAGGGCTTTGCAGCTGGCGAGGATGAGGCAAAACGCCGCGGCGCTGACATGCACGCGCAGAGCCGCGAAGAATTTCGCACCGCCGTACGCGAATTCGTCAACCTTATTGAAGGTCAGCGCGCCGAGCTGTGGGTGCAGCAGGAGCCGCTTATGATCGACCTCGTGTTCGAACTGGCGCGTAAGGTGATCAAAATGGAGGTCGAGGCCTCACATACGGTTGCCCTCTCAATGGTACAGAACACGTTGCGCCGGGTGGCCAACAGCAATACTCTGCGAATTAGGGTGAACCCAGAAGACCTTGAGTCTGTACGGGAACATCGTGACGAGCTGCTTTCACTTGTTGACGGTCTTAACCATATTGATATCGTCGAGGATCGCCGCGTTGACCGCGGGGGTTGCATTGCAGATACTGCATCGGGAACGATAGACGCGCGGATAAACACACAGCTCGATGAACTCGACGATGCCATCCATGACCTAAAAATCCGTCGAGATAAGAGCCAGGATGACGCAGCATGAACTCTACGGTAAGCATCCCACAAAGCAATCCGCCACGGGTAGACCTTGAGAGGTATAGAAACCGCCTCTCACGATTCGATCCGGTTAAGCATAATGGGACAGTCACGCAGGTTATTGGGTTAGTGATCGAGTCGATTGGTCCCCGTGCCATGGTGGGTGAAATCTGTCGCATATTTCACGATCGCAACTGTCATCATGACCCGAACAGCTCACCCGTCCTCGCAGAGGTGGTAGGATTCCGCGGCGATCGAGTTCTCCTGATGCCACTGGGGGTCATGGATGGTATCAAGCCTGGCAGCGAAGTAGTAGCAACACGACAGCCACACCAGGTTGCTGTTGGCGACGAGCTTTTGGGTCGCATGTTGGACGGCCTAGGAGTACCAATGGATGGCGGCCCACAACTCGACCTTTGCGAGTTTATGCCGGTGAACGCCCCCCCACCCAACTCGCTTACCCGCCCCCGCGTGAAACAGCCTCTTCAGGTTGGTGTACGCGCACTAGATGGAATTCTCACCCTTGGCAAGGGGCAGCGTATGGG
>DAIDKH010000098.1 GCA_027450145.1 Chthonomonadaceae bacterium
CGTCCTTCATCGCTAAGGGAATATTGTTCGCGCGAATATCGTCTTGCACACGCGATTCAATGCCGCTGTCACGTAATGCATAGGGCTCAAATTCGTCGTCAAGTTGCGCCTCACGAGGCGTTTCGGGCATCGAGTGCGGGTTATATCCATCAGCAGTACTCCGTAGCGGCGCCATTCCAAGTGCAAGTACAAGACAAGTCATACAAACGAACTGAACTATATTCACGTTCGTCCGGTGTTTCGGTGTAAGTAACATTATAAAGCTCCTCGTAATTAGAAACACTGTGCTGTAGGCGTCCGTTGCGCGAAGTTTGCTGAATATGGTTTGGTATCCTGCGGCGTTTGCCCTTTGGACGCAGTAGGGCTACAAGTGCCGTCAGCATCCTTCACTGGGCCGTCCACCCCCGGATTAGCACCGAAATGGGACCATAATCGCAACCAGCCTAATGCCCGTTCGCGCTCAAAATCGCACCACCTTACTGCACACCATCATTCTCGTACGGCACGGGGTTCACATCCATCGGAACCCGCTGCAAATTGGTCACATTGGGAAAACGTGCACGTGGCATTGTGACGATATTAGTCGTTTGAGAAACGTGTAACGTTACAACGTGAGTGCATCTCACGGCACCGATCGTGTTTAGGTGAGCAGACTGAGCGGTATTGGTGGGGATATTCGTAGGAGTTTTCGATATATCGGTGGATAAGCACGTGAGCATCAAAGTCGTTAAGAAAGTAGAGCCTACAGATGCTTCAAGAACGGATCCGAACGTGCAGTACAAACTTCTGCCGATCGCGACACCGACCTAGCAAAATCCAGGCCCGATCAACAGTAGGATTCGGATTAGACAGGGTCGTTAGACGCTCATCTACCGTACCCGTTCTCGCGATGGATATTTAAGTATAGACTTGCACGGTCGTTCCGCATTGGAACCTTGACGCAGAGTACCCACTGCGGTATAATACGGATCAGGCAAATTGGTCAGCGTCACGGGGTGTGGCTCAGCTTGGTAGAGCACACGGTTCGGGACCGTGAGGTCGCAGGTTCAAATCCTGTCACCCCGATTGTGCGAGTTCACGGGGTGACGATGCGCATGGGCACATCTTCACCGCGCCGACGCTGAGAACCAGGGTGCTCAACCGCTGACGGGGGGATATCGTCTAGAGGTTAGGACGAGGGATTTTCAGTCCTTAAGCCGGGGTTCGATTCCCCGTATCCCTATTGCGGTTTAAAATGTGTGCGATCGCCGAGGTGGTGGAATGGCAGACACGTACGCTTGAGGTGCGTATGCTCACAAGGCTTGCAGGTTCAAGTCCTGTCCTCGGCACTTAATTTAATATGTACTATCCAGCCTGCCGGCATTTTATCGGCAGGCTTAACTTTTACGGAGCGACTAACATGCGTACACTTGGAGTCGGAATGGCCGGTTATGGGTTCATAGGGAGAGTCCACGCGCATGCGCACCGTTCCCTACCGATCTTTTACCGGCCGCTGCCATTTCAAACGGAGCTAATCGGTGTCGCAACTTCCTCGCATGCATCGGGCGTTTTGGCTCAGGATGAAGCAGGATTTCGATTCCATACAACAGACTACCAGGAACTGTTACAACATCCAGAGATCGACATAATCGACGTCTGTACACCAAATGACACACATTTTGCTATTTGCCGGGATGCACTACTAGCCGGTAAACACATTTACTGCGACAAACCCTTAGCACTCAATGTTCAGCAGGCGGCAGAACTTGCGGATATGGCGCGATCAAGCTCTGTCGTGTGCCAGATGACGTTCAACTATCGGTTTGTACCAGCCATCATGCGCGCGAGACAAATGGTTGAAGCGGGACTTCTAGGTGCGCTTACGGGCTTCCGTGCCAGTTATCTTCACGCCGGCTACATCGATTCGGCGCGTAAGCATTCATGGCGGCTCTCCATGGCACGTAGCGGCGGCGGCGCCATAGCGGATCTCGGCAGTCATGCAATCGATCTTGTAAGGTGCCTTACCGGCCCGGCAACAAATGTCGAACGCGGCGGCGAGTGGACAGCAGTTTCTGCCTCGATTCAGACACTGATCGGTGAGCGTCCTGATGCTGAAGGAGCCCCTACACCTGTGGACGTGGACGATATCGCGCTCGCTCATGTGAAATTGGCAGGTGGCGCTGTTGGCTCATTAGAAGCTTCACGTCTTGCTACTGGTGTGCAAGACAAGCTCATTTTGCAACTACACGGCCTAAAAGGCAGCTTGGCTTTCGATCTTATGAACCCAAACTGGTTGGAAGTCTACGATGCCACTGAGCCTGAAGCGCCGTTGGGAGGTAACCGAGGTTGCAAAATGATAGAGGCTGTTGCGAGATACCCACAACCTTACGCACTTGGCGCCACGAAGAACACCGTAGGATGGCTCCAATTCCATGTTCAGTGCCTATTCGACTTCATTAATTCAATCGATCTTCAGGAAAGGTCTATTCCACGCGCCGCGTACTCCCCAACATTCGACGACGGCTTGCAGGTGCAACGGGTGATAGCGGCAGTCCAGCAGTCAGCCGCAAATGGCAGTGCGTGGACACCAGTTTAGAATGGAAGTTCGCGCCGCAGGTAGCTGAGGCCTTCGGCAGGATCAACCACTACACAGACGCTGATGACAAGGTTAGATCACTGAGCGCGCTTGTAGGTCACTTACGCCCGTTAGCTCTAGTCACCTGGCTTGTCATCATTCTTTAGCACTGCCGCAGCCCGAGCTGCCAAATCAGCCTCGCGTTTGGCCTCTTTGGCACTTCTCTTAGGCAACCTACCGGTTAGGTCTCCTCCATGGAGTTCTGCCATAAGGGCATAGGGATTGATTGGGCCGGGCGGCCGGTTGCCAGCAGCCTCTGCCTCTTGTTCAGCCTTGAAGCGCTTAACCTCTGCCCGAAGCCGTTTGATGCTCCCTATGCAATACCGTGCTGTAACCACGATGGCGGCGACAAAAAGAACATCCAGCACAATCCTCAGCCAAATAAACATATCGCCTCCAGCCAATATAGCCAGCCTACCTGGCTAGTTCGTAGAGAGCTCGCGCGTAAACCTTAGCCGCAGTTCGGATAGTTTCCAAGGCGATCCGCTCGTCCGGTTGATGCGCCGGTCCATCAGAGGATCCCGGCAGCGAGGGGCCAAATGCAACAACAAATGGGGTCGCTCTGGCGTACGTGCCGCCGCCAGTGGTGAGTGGCTGCGATGAAAGGTCGCCAGTTTCCTCCCTGTACACACGCAATAACGTGGCTACGGGCTCCTGATCTAACGGTACGTAAAGCGGCGCCTGATTATGCACCTCGCCAAGACGCCAACCTGCGGCGGTAATTACCGGCAGCGCTCTATTGGTAAGGTCATCAATATTCCACTGCACCGGATACCGCACATTGTAAGTAACTGCACACTCACCGTTAGCGTATGATAGTATGCCCAGGTTGCTGCTTAGCGGCCCCGTAACCTCCTCAACATGGGCGATTCCCAGCGTCTTACCCTGCGTATCTACGCTATCAACCAACCACTGCAGCCATGCCCTGTCGACCGGCAGGTCTACAGTTAACAGGGCTTTTGCAAGCCTGGAGACAGCATTGTCACCAATCTCCGGCGTACTCCCATGAGCATTCTTACCGATAGCCGTCACAAGCAGTCCGTCCGATTGTGCTTCTACAGAGACGTTTCGATCCCAAAATCGCTTCAGCACTGCTGCGGCCCCTTCCAACTGCTTGGAGTTGCCGGTGAGCAGTGCCTCAGCCTTGTCGGGAACCATATTTGGCCGTAGCCCGCCCGAGGCCCGTACAACACGCAGAGACTCGCCATCCCCGTTAACGGCACGTTTAAGCACGAGGTTCGCAATGCCCTTTTCGGCATAGATTAGGGGAAAGTTAGCATCTGGCGTAAAACCAACCGCCGGACGTTCCTCGCGGGCGGTATCGAAATAGTAGTGCATACACCCGAACCCGCTCTCCTCGTCGCATCCAAAAATAATGCGAACCCGGCGGCGAAGAGTTACTCCGGTCTCCATGAGGGCTTTCGCAGCGTAAAGGGCTGCATAAGTGGGACCCTTGTCGTCCTCACTCCCACGTGAGTAAAGGTACCCACCCTCAAGCGTCGCGCCGTAGGGCGGGTACTGCCAGCCATCGCCTTCCGGAACGACGTCCAGGTGGCCCAACACGCCTACATATTCCGTTCCTTCGCCAAATTCTGCATCGCCCGCATAGCCGTCAATACAGCGCGTTCGAAAGCCAAGATTGTCGCACAGGGACAACGTGTAATCCAGTGCCTCACGAACGCTTCTACCGAACGGAGCCCCGTTCGATGGGTTGGCTTTTACACTGGGAATCTTTAGAACCCCCTGAAGAGACTGTACGATTTCGTCCATATGTCCGTCTATCCAACGGTGCATTGCTTCGACAGTAGGGTCCAGCGAGGCAGTCATGGCAATTATCTCCCCTTTGGCCTGTTACCGCATTGAGACGAACCTCATTACCGTGCGGCAGTACGCGGTTGATCTATGCGTTGTTTTGCCCTATTTTACCTCAACAGGGTAGAATAACCCTGTGGTGTCCTGATGCCCATAGTTAATGTCAAGGACGGTTTAAACGGTGTTCTGCACATGTGGCTGACGCGCATGGCGCTCTCGCGCCCGCTCGTGGTCTGGATGGCCCTGGTAGCCATTGCCGTTTTTGGCACAATCGCATACACGCGGTTGCCCGTTGAGCTTAATCCCAAGGTTGACATCCCAACCCTCACAATCGTCACGCCTTATCCTGGTGCGGCGCCCGCGGAGGTAGAGGCACAGGTCAGTCGCGTACTGGAGGACGCTGCACGGAGTGTAAACGGTGCAAAAAACGTCTACTCCAGCTCTCAAAATGACGTTTCTATACTTAGTATCGACTTTCATGTAGGAACGAACCTCGACGAGGCAATTAAGCAACTGAAGTCCAATATTGCCGGGGTTCAAAGCAAGCTGCCGGCGGGAGCCCAGAACCCAGACGTTGAAAAGCTGGACATTAACGCACAACCCGTTCTCACGCTTGGGCTTTCCTCACCAGGAAGCACCGTACAGCAGATGCGTCAGCTGGCTGATGACGTGGTCGTGCCCGTGCTTCAAAGAGTTCCTGGCGTTTCGCAAGTAGAGGTTCTTGGCGGCGAACCACCCGCTGTAAATGTACATGTACACCTGCGCGCAATGTACCGTGCAGGCATCACGATTACTGACGTGGTGAACTCGTTGCGTGCGGCCGGCCACAATATACCGGGCGGTACATCCTCTGCCGGTAGCAGCGCAACAGATGTGCGGCTGCAAGGAGCTTACGAATCGGTTGATCAGCTTCGTGCTGTACCGATTTTGTCACAGGCAGCGGCGATGCAGGACGTCATGATGCAGCAGCAGATGCCGCCGCAGGTAGTAAACCTACCGAGACCGCCGCTCACTATTGCCGACGTTGCCTCCGTTAAGATAGCACATGAGCCCGCAAGTGCCCTGGTGAGGATTAACGGTAAGCCTGGCATCACCCTCATCATTACCAAATCACCTGGAACAGGTGCCGTCGCGGTGGTCAACGCGCTTCGGCAGGCCGCTAAAAACCTCCAGGCCAAAATGCCTGCCGGATCTAAATTACAGGTTTTGCGCGACAATGCCCAGGTCGTTCAGGATGCTCTAGACGATGTAGATTTCAGCCTCTTGCTGGGCGCTGCGCTGGCGATGACGGTCATACTCCTCTTCTTGCACAACTTGAGAGGTACAGTCATCGTATCGTTGGCAATACCTGCCTGCGTTCTTGCAACGTTCGCAGTGATGTCGGCAGCAGGTTTCACACTTAACCAGATGACGCTCTTGGCGCTCTCACTATCGGTAGGCATTTTGGTCGATGATTCAATCGTAGTACTGGAAGCTATAACCCGCCATATACGCGCCGGTGAATCTCCCGCGGAAGCCGCTCTGAACGGACGTGCGGAGATTGGCTTCTCTGGCCTTGCCATCACACTGGTCGATGTAGTCGTGTTTGCGCCCATCGCGTTCATGGGAGGCATTGTTGGCGGCTTTTTCAAACAATTTGGTCTCTGTGTTGTCACCGCCACGCTCTTCTCGCTCGTCGTCTCATTTACTCTCACACCAGTACTCGCGGCACGCTGGTATCGAACTGGTGAGCGGCTTCAACCTACGGGAGGGCTCTTCGCGCGCCTTGAACTGCTCTACCAGGGCCTGGAGAGAAGGTACCGCCAGGTCATCGCCACGGCTCTAAGCAATAGAGCAGCCGTACTTGGGGGCACCACTGTACTTCTACTGGTCATCGGTATTGCGGCAGTATCTGGTCTCGGCTTCGAGTTCATTCCCGGTATCGATCAAGGACAGGTCGTAGTAAGTATCGAGATGCCACCGGGATCAAGCCTTGCTGCCACGGATGCAGCAGCCAAACGTGCCGAAATGGCGGCGTCACAGCTGCCGGAGGTGCAGAGTTCGGTCACTACCGTAGGAAAGTTGCTCGGCGGCTTCGGTACCATTCCCCGACAGGGCTCACAATACGCTCAAATTGCATTGCAACTGAGACCCAAAGCTGGATTTCTCGATCGCTTTACACTAGGTGGAAATCGTAAGCTGCGTACCGTATCTGATCAGAGTGTCGCCACCAAATTGAGAAGATTGTTGTCATCGGAATCTGCGTCACCAGGCGAGAGAATTACCGCGCAAGCAATACGTTCGGTCATCGGATTATCACAACCAATAGACATTCAACTTCGCGGACCAAATCCGGACAAACTGGTAGCCTACGCCGCGCAAGTAAGACGAGTATTGAGCGAAACTCCTGGTGTGCTCTCGCCAGACGTATCCGTCCGCGGCGGCAGACCAGAATTGGTCGCAAAGGTAGATGCAGAGCAGGCGGCAGTGTATCATATCCCTCAAGCAATGGTAGGCGAGGCTATCCGGTATTCTGTCGCGGGAGAACGTGCAGGTGCGATGCAGTATAATGGCAAAGCGCTGCCTGTAATTGTCTCAATGGCAAACACGAAGCAAAGCAACGCGCGCCGCATAGGAGACATCCCTGTTGGCGCCGATAGCGGCGGGCAGCCGGTAACCGTAGCAGACGTGGCACAGATCATTGAGAGTACTGGTCCTGCCAACATTGAACGGAGCGACGGTGAACGATTGGTGGAGGTTACAGCGGATCTCGCACCGGGCGCGCACTTGGGCAATATACAACAAGTCGTACAGCGGCGCATCACCGCTTTGCCGCATCCATCAATCCGCATCCACTGGAGCGGCGACGCAGAGGCAATGAACGACAATGCCATCCCCTTTGTCATCTCACTGGGAATTGCGCTGCTCCTGGTCTACTTTGTGACTGCGACCCTATTTAACAGTCTTACAACACCCCTGGTCATCATGTTTACCTTGCCGATGGCGCTGGTAGGAGCATTCGCTGCCCTTGCGATCACTGGTGAGACACTGTCCCTTGTTGCAGCAATTGGTATAATAATGCTCAGCGGCCTCATGGGGAGGAATGCGATCCTTCTCCTCGACTATACCAATGCATTACGGCAGGAGGGATATACTCGTCTTGCCGCGCTGGAACAGGCAGGAGCAACGCGCCTGCGCCCTATCCTGATGACCACCATAGCGACCATCATAGGCATGTTACCAGTCGCTCTTCGCATTGGCCGCGCATCCGAAATCCGTGCGCCAATGGCAACTGTGGTTATTGGGGGCCTCATCCTCTCCACCATGCTAACCCTGGTGGTCATACCCATCATCTACACAATCGTTGAAGATGTACAGGCAAGGTTTACCAAACAGACACAGCTCGAGCCACGTCAAATCGACGGCCATGAGGCACTTTAGCAGCCCGCAGATTTTCATGCCAACATGGCGAAAGAATATTTGCTTTTATGCACGACCTTCCTCTTTCGTGGCTATTCTAAGGCCGCCAGTATCGGCAATATAAGAGAACGCCCATGACAAGATTTGGTAACGACGAGACCGATATTCGACTTGTGCGCCCGGACGACCGGGATTACCTTGCGTTTGTTGCACGTATTCGCGAACAGTATCCTAGCCGTGGCGGGCCCCGGCAGGCTGGCGAGTTCATAGGTGGGCTGGTGGAGCAGGCAGTCGTAAGCCTATTAGGCGACCACGTAACTCTACAGGAAGAGAGGATACTTACCTGGGAACAGCGCCTTCGCAACGGGCGCAACGGCCGGTTGTATCGAGAGTTGGATGGCGTGTGGAAAATCGATCATGAATCGCTGTGCATCTTTGAAGTGAAGTTCACGCTGCCGGACCTTATTGCCAGAGGAAACGGGATAAAGCAGCTGAACATTGCGCAGAGGCTTCTGCTTTCTTCGGGATCGCTGCAATATGTCCTTAAGCGCCTGGTCTATGTAACCAGCGAGCCGATACCCGTACTAAACGATCCGGAAGGCGATTACCCGCAGGGCCTGCCTTCATTGGAGATAGGCGACGCGTTTGAAGAACTAGGTGTAATATGGCTCACGCCAGAAGCCGTTTCGCAGCGCGCCGAGCAATTGGGTTTGAGTCTGCCTGAAAGCTGGACAGACGAGGAAACTCGCTCTGGTGAGATTTATGACCCTGAACGCGAGGAGTGGCGGCAATACAGCGACGCCGCAGACATCAAACCGGAGGAGCAGGAGAGCCCGCTCGCCCGAGCCTTACGTATGGCTCAGGAGAAAAAATAGGGCCGGCGAAACTTGGTTAGTTGTCGCCGACCTATCTCCACTTCTGTACAACAGCCAGGAGGACTGAGCGGTACAGTTTAAGGAGCAACAGGGAGTTACCCTGATCGAGCTGCTACAACCTATGACGTAGGGGGTGATGAATTGTTGCACCTTTTTTGGCAAACCAAAAGATCGAAAGGATAGACGTGACAGAGGACGACAGAGCGTGGATAGAGGTTGATCTGCAGAAAATTCGCCGCAATGTACAGCTCGTACAACAGTTTGTGGGCGACCGTCGCGAGATTATGGCTGTAGTAAAAGCCGACGCCTATGGGCACGGAATGATAGCTAGTGCCAAGGCAGCGTGCGACGGAGGCGCAACTTGGCTGGGTGTAGCCACAGTCACTGAGGCCGAGCAACTGCAGCATCACGGTATATCCAAGCCAATATGTCTGCTCTGCCCGTTTGCACCTGCGCAGGCCAATAGGATTTGCAGCTCGGCGATTGTCCCTACCATTGGTGATGCGTCTCAGCTCGACCTTCTAGCTTCTCACAACAGACCGCAACAGATGCCAATCCACCTGGAAATTGATACCGGAATGGGTAGATCCGGTTCACTGCCTCAACACGCCGTGGCTATTTACCGACGCGCTGTTGAACTCGGTTTTCACCCGCAGGGCATCTCAACTCACTTTTCGGATCCCACTGGAGCTACCGACCCTCAGCTGAACTACGAACAGCAACGCAACTTTGAACTTGCCTGGTTAGCGCTTCAGGAGGCTGGCGCCATTTTCCGCTGGGTGCACTTGAACGCTAGCGGAGCCATCGTCTCATTGCAGCACCAATATGGTAATCTGGTCAGACCTGGTCTCCTGACGTTCGGCATACAACCGGACACACACAAGCTTGTGCCGGAGATTCAGGCTGCTATGACCGTTAAC
>DAIDKH010000099.1 GCA_027450145.1 Chthonomonadaceae bacterium
CACGGGCTCGTTATTGCTAGACGAGGGTGCACCGCAGGATTTGGGATTCAAGGCACTCACGCTGGCCGCAAGCAATTTTCACATTTGGCAGGGCACCAACATGGGCGCCGACGCCGGGGCGATTGCAGCGCAATTGGAACTGTTTGCGGATAACCTTCAGCCGGATGCAGCGGACGAGGATATTCTTTTTGAGATCCTGTTGAAGGCGGGTTATGACCTAAACGTGCAGCGGGAGGTGATTAATGTCCATGGCCACCCCGCGCACTCTATCGCGGATGGGCAGTGTATCATCTGTCTAGCGCGCGAGATCGACCGTGAAGCTGTTGACGCTATCATTGCCCGCCAGCCAGTGGTAGCGATCTGTCTGGATGCCGCATTCCATGGGAACGATGCGCTGCTGACCCATACGCTGCTCCAGATGCAGGGCGCGAGCATCCACTTTCATACCATTTGAGGCTCAACATTGATCATTCATTTTGACGGGGCGCAAGAATATCAACTGGATGCGATCGGCTCCGTGGTGGATATTTTCGCTGGGCTCCCGCTGGCGCAAGGGAAGTTTGAGATTAATCTGCAGGCGGCCAGTGAGTTAATGAGCGAATTGGGACGAGGTAACCTGCTCACGATGTCCGACGCGGCGCTCCTCGAAAACGTAAGGACTGTTCAACAGCGGAACGGTCTGGAGGGTAGTGCGCGCCTGGATGGGCGTAATTTCAGCGTGGAGATGGAGACTGGCACCGGCAAGACCTACGTCTATTTGCGCACTATTTACGAACTGTTCGCACGCTACGGCCTTTCCAAATTTGTTATCGTTGTGCCGAGCATTGCGATCCGTGAAGGCGTCCTCACGAGTATCCGACTGATGAAGGAACACTTCGCCGGTCTGTATGAAAACACGCCCATCGAAGCTCAGGTGTATGACAGCAAACAGGTTTCAAGATTGCGTAATTTCGCAACGGCAAACACGCTACAAGTGCTGATCCTCAACATACAGGCCTTTGACAAAGCGTCGACTGTAATGCAGCGTGACAACGATAGAATGAGCGGCCGCAGACCCATCGAGTTCATTCAAGCGACTGCGCCAGTCGTTATTATGGACGAGCCGCAAAACATGGAGTCGCCAGCCGCGGCTAAGGCAATCGCCTCGCTTAATCCGCTCTGCACCCTGCGCTACTCCGCTACTCATCGCAACCGGTATAACCTTGTATACCGACTTGGCCCCGTAAAGGCGTACAACCTTAATCTTGTAAAGAAGATTGTGGTGAATTCCGTGGTAGAAGAGGGCGACTTTAACCGTCCGTACATCAGCGTGGTGAGCGTTAACGCGACGAGCACGCGCGTCACTGCAAAACTTCGAATAGACGTGCAGACGGCGAACGGGGTAACGCGCAAGGTTGTCGTGGTAAAGGGCGACGAAAACCTGCAAAACCTTGCCGGTGGACGGGCCATCTACGATGGGTATGTCATCGACGAGATCGACGCTGCAAATGGCTTTGTGCGATTCACCAACGGAACACGAATTGATCTGGGCACCGAGCAGGGCGGCGATCGCGATACCGTCATGAAAACACAAGTGAGGGAGGCCGTTAAGGAGCACTTCGAGAAGGAGCTGAAAATCTACCGCACCCTGCCGGAGGGAAAGCGGTTGAAGGTCCTCACGCTCTTTTTTATTGATCGCGTTGCCAATTACGCCGTCGCCGACGGCAGGATCAGGTTGTGGTTTGAGGAGGTGTACCGCGAACTGGCGGGTCGGCGGGAATACCAGGTGTTAAATCCGCCACCGGTAGAGAGTGTTCACGATGGCTACTTTGCAGAGGAAAAGGGAGTGGCAAGGGACAGCGAGGAGGGCCGCGATACCCAGGCCGACGACACTGCCTATCGTAAAATCATGCAGGAAAAGGAGAAGCTGCTGAGCCTGGACGAGCCGCTGCGATTCATCTTCTCGCATTCTGCCTTGCGTGAGGGCTGGGATAACCCCAACGTCTTCCAGATATGCACACTGAACGAGACGAAATCTGTAATGAAGAAGCGGCAGGAGATTGGTCGGGGACTTCGATTGCCTGTGGACGAGACTGGTAACCGCGTCTTCGACACCAACATCAACAGGCTCATGGTTATTGCTAACGAGAGCTATCACGACTTCGCGAAGCAGTTGCAAAACGAGATAGAAGAAGAAACAGGCGAAGAGTTTACCGGGCGTATTGAAAACGAGCGCGAGCGGCGCAAGGCCAGCCTCGTCCCCAATTGGCGCAGCAATGTCGATTTCGTCGAGTTATGGGAGCGCATCCAGGCCAAAACGCGCTACGCAGTGGAATACCAAACCGAGGAGATTATTGCAAAAGCGGCGGAATACGTGGGCAAGATGGAGCCAATTAAAGCGCCGGCGATTCTCATACAGCGGCAGCTTGTTGAAATTACCGACGAAGGCATAGCCGGCCGAATGCTGAACGCGAGGGAACACCGAGATACATACCGCGCCTCAGCCATTCCAGACGTCATCGGCTACCTGCAACGCGAGACCCAGTTGACTAGACGCACCCTGGTAGAGATATTGAAGCGTTCCAACCGCCTTTCCGATTTGCCTACCAACCCACAGGCATTCCTGGATGGTGCAACGCGCGCGATCAAGTTTGCACGCCGGGAGATCATGGTGAACGGGATTAAATATGAGCGCGTTCATGGTGATGACGCGGTGTGGGATATGATGCTCTTTAAGAATAGCGAAATAGAGGGCTTTGCCAGCAGAATGGTGGATGCGAGCAAATCCATTTACGATTCCATAGTCATTGATGCCGAAACGGAGCGCCAATTCGCGTCCGCTTTTGAAAGCCGCGATGACATCAAGTTTTATTTGAAGTTACCCGCATGGTTCAAAATCCAGACGCCGCTTGGAAGCTACAATCCGGACTGGGCAGTGGTTAAGCAGGAAGGCGTGGGTGAGCCCAGACTCTACCTGGTTCGCGAAACCAAGTCGACTTTACGGCAGTTTGACATCCGAACGACCGAAGAGATGAAAATAACCTGTGGCAGAGCGCATTTTGAGGCACTGTCAACTGTTGAGTATGACAAAGCCTGCGACCCGTCCCAGGTATGAAACCGTCCTGTGGCGCCAATTCCCACGCCGCGCAGACCTTCTTGCCGGCCAAAGCCCAAGCGAACCCGAAATTTTTCGCGAGACTCGCGAAAATTGGCATGAACAGAAGCTGTCAATCGCACTGGTAGAGTGGCAACAGGGTCTGAAATGGTTACGGGACAATGGCCTGATACCGCGCGGAACCGGTCGGCCCACTAAGCCCATTTCAAAGCCGGCAGCAAAACGAACAGAGACGCCCGCAGAACCGGTAATGCCTGCGCTGCTTACCCAGCCCTCTGCAACAGAGCCACTGATGGCAGCAAATGGCGAGGCGCTGCGCGTGCGGATATATTCCAGCGCTGGCGAACTGGTGCTAAAATCCGGCACCGCCGTTGCACGCAACCAAACCGGCGGCGTCACCACCTGGTCGGTGCTGCCGGACGGCGAAAGCACTCCGCGGCAGTACCAGAGCCCGCCTGCCGTTCTTAAGCGGCTGAAGAAACGAGGGGAATAACGAATGGCTGGCAAGGCAACTGGTGCGAAATTGCAGCGTCAGCTACTCGATAAGAGCATGGAAGCCTACGTCCATGCGCTGGAGACTATCAACCGCCTTTCAATGAAATACCGCCAAATCGCGCATCTTGCAGGAAAGGCGTGTGGCGCACAAAGTCAACACGAACCCACCCCCGATAAAAGCAACCTCTACGAACTGCTAGATTGACACAGCCAGCAAGATTGGCATGCGCTCTAGTTGTCCAAATGCTACCGGCGATCGCCCGATAGTGGACAATTGTGTAGTTACCCCGCGGCTTTCTGCCGGATTGCGGCGTCATTGTTATATTACCGACCGTGTATCCAATTAGATTTAAACGAGGTGTAACTGTTGAATTTACACGAATACGAAGCGCAATATAGCCCCCTGTACAAGGAATTTGCAGAGTTTGTAAAAACTGAAATTACCGATGCAATCGCTTCTAGCCATCTAGCTTCACGCCTTCTCGTGGCGCAAGCCAGGGCTAAAGACCCCGCAAGTCTGGAAGGCAAATTAAAGAAGAATGACTTGGTTAATTCAAATAAGATTGAAACTGAAATTAAGGATTTGGCAGGTGTACGTCTCATTTTTTACACCAACGCCGACGTTTATTGTTTAACGCACGAAAAAATAATATATGACATCTTTTCGGTTGAGACCTTCAATGATTGGGAACATTATCCCAACCGTGACAACGAATTTGCGCAATACCAAGCAAGGCACTACATTGTAACACTGAAGGCCGGCCACATCAATCGGCCTGATTGTTTACACTTTCGGGATAAGCGGTGCGAAATTCAGGTTCATACTCTGTTGGAGCATGCATGGGCGGAAATGTGTCACGACGCGGTTTACAAGGCTCCGGTTACCGCAGGGTTCGGAACCGCAAAAAGGCAGGAGATTAAGGAGCAAGTTGACAAAATCATGATCGCGTACCTCCGGCCTGCGGGCATCAACATGCTGTTGGTTCACGGTATGTCGGCGCAACTCGCGCAGGCTACGGCGATGGTTGAGAGCGGCGTCGTTGAGAGGTTAGCACGTTGCAACAACAACGACGACAGATATGAAACGTTATCTGATATCCTAAATCTCGTACTGCCCAATTGCGACACTCTCGAGCCCATGCATGGCGACATCTTCGCGGCTCTAGCGGACTGCGTCATAAAGTCAAGAGCTGCTGCAGACTGTCAGGGCAACTCGTTTAGGGATGGCCCAGGCACGACTGCCGAAGATGTTACGCGTGCAGCTATAAACGTATTGAATAGGCTAATCGATTTCGATTGCGAAGCATCATTTCGCGCGTTGTTGGAAATTTACACAGAAGCTCAGGAGGGGACGGTCCAAGGTCATATCATTACTGTCCTTCAACACCACGCAAAGTACAATCCCGACGTATTTCAGCGCGTGGGGGCGCAGGTGCAGCAGACGCTAATGTCGTTAGTTGAGCCGCTGTGTCATAGCGAAGATAACCATTTACGAACGTTAGCTCGTTCAATATTGTCGTGTTTTCTGGCGCCAGAAATGCTAACAATTCCATCGAATGGTGATATTTCGGATAAGTTGTCTCCTTCAGATGGCCTAAGAGCCATTAGAATGCACGCAATCGATTGCCTTTTTATGCTTTTTGACAGCTCGGTGCGCCTAAGGGATAAATTCGATTTACTTGCGGCGCTCAGCAATGCATCTCAACCACCGTTTGTTGCGGACTATTCAACTGAAGTTCTTTGTTTAATCCTTGCGGATACAAATCGCATTATAGGCTTGCTTGCCTCACGCACAACCTCCGCCCCTTACGAACTTCTGGTGTGGGTAGAGCGATTTAGTTTGAACAACTATTGGCGTGCGAGGAAGATCGCAGCGGACAAGGGCCGCTACGGACGATGCTGCGCGATTGCCGAGGAAATCGTGGATAATACCGCTTCATTGCGAAATTCCATTAACAACGAGCGACACTATGTTCGGTTTAAGACGCTAGTTGGGGAACGGAACGTTTTTGCGCCTCATTGGGACAATGAAGCGGAGAATCATAACATCGACGAGATCACTAAACGCCGCGAGATTGAAGCCAAAAAATACATTACTGAAGTAACCGCTGAAACCGCAGACGATTGGTACCACACGATCGGATGCTGCATTATTGCAACCGTACGTGATATTGCTGCCTTCGAAGTGCTTTCGGGATTTCTCCGACAACTAGCGGCGGAAAAGCCGGATCTAATATGCGCCATACCTCGCGGTTATTTTCCCGCCCTATGTCGGTTTCTGCATGATATCCTCGCGGGATTATTGTTGAATGGCAACCGCGATTATTACCGTCAAATGCTGGATGAATTTACATTGCGTGAGGACTGTCTGCACCCGATTGCATGGCACTGTCATGAGGTTGGAGCAAGCGCCTTGGATACAGCCATACGAGTTCTGAGGAAAGCCATGGAATTTAACGAGGTCCAGGCGGTTTGCCTGTGCCTGGCATTTGCTATTAAGCACCATGACGATTTACGCGACAGTGCGGTAGAACGCTTGTTCCGCCCTGCTTTGGAATATTTGACCGATCGAGACGAAACATCGTGGCTGAAACAGGTCAATCACCTGCCAAAGGCTGGCGAGTTCTTTACTGACCTGTCCCCCGAAGTAATTAATTCTACGCTAACCAATTTGGTGTCGCTCAAGTGTTTGGATAATAGGGCTTGCGCTGTATTAGCTCCAATTTCGCGGAAACATCCGTCGTCCATATGTAGGTTCTTCGCACAACGGTTAGCAAGAGAGGTCATCGCGGAGCACAGTTACGAGGCGATACCCTGGGAGCTGACTGATCACATTACTCCAGTATTTGAGGACGTTCCGGTAGCCGTTGGTGTGTTATGGGAACTGTACAATGCCTCGGTTGACGGGCTAGTTGCCAGCAAAACCGGTTGGCGTCTTCCCGATGCAATGTTCCCAACGCACACTGACGAGCTTTCAACGTCACTCATCACACGGCTACACGGCGGATCGGACGCTGCGTGCAATTTTGTCTTTTGGTTTATTATGAACTGCCGACCCGTCGGCCCTATTACTGTACAGGTAACCGAAGTGATAATGGCTTTGATCGACAATTTACCCGCAGACGATGGGCGGGTGGAAAAACTGTATGGAGTTTTTGTCCGAACCGGCTGCGTTCCTGGATACGAGGGTCCCGTGAACAAACATCGCGATACACGGGAGTCAGTAAAGCGGTGGCAGAACGACCAACGACCTAAAGTAAGGGCCTTTACCCGGGATTTGGTCCGCCGATTGGACCAACGGATTCCATCGGGCCATCGCGTAGCCGATACGGCAGAAGCACTGGACAAACTGGCGAATGAGATAGGGCCGTAATGGGGATTTACCGCCTCGTACACTGCCTACGCGCCGTCGGTGGACGCGGTGCGGGTGCGCTCTCCGAGCGAAGCTAGTACCTTGCGGGTGCCGGTAAAGGGCTTGCGTCCGTGCATCACGGCGAAGTTGTCGAGCAGCGCGATATCGCCTTGCTGCCACTCTACGTCACGCGAGAGCTGGTTCGCCAGCGCCACGGCTCCTGCCACCCCCTGGGCGTCGAGAGGCGAGCCGTCGCCGTAGGTGATCGATTTTGACGGGTCGTTGCGGGAGTCCTGCCAGCCGCAGTAGGCCGCGATAAGCTGGTTGAAAAACGACTTGCGCCCGTTGCCCAGCTCCCGAACGGCTGGCAGGCGAGGGGTGGTCACGCGCAGGCTGCCATCTTCCTGCCACTGCCAGGTGTAGCCCAGCGCTGTAAGGCGCGACTCTGCGGCGTGCTGGTCCGCGACACCCAGCGTATCACGCCAGCTTCTCCCCATGCCGGATGCCGCATCGGCTTCTGCAGGCATGGTGTGCGAATACCGAAGACCTAGTCTCTCACAGTTGTGGGCGAGCTGAGGGTGGTGTACCAGCAGCTGTTCCCACAACTGGTGAGATGGGCAAATGGGGGTGGCGCCGCCGGTTTCGGCAGGCTGTTCGCAAAAGAAGAAGAGCTTGGCCGGGTAGACTGGGGTTTGCGCCATCTCATGGTGGAGGTGGATCGTGACCGTTGGCGGCGCCTCGTTTGCAGTGAAGACCCGCGGGGTGCGATTGACCCGCACGGCGTTGGAGAGCGATTCGCGGTAGGGGAAGTTCTCCCACCCGAAGGCAGAGACGAAGGTGTCGAAATCCTGCGCGGTGCGTACTGGAAATCCGCGGAACAGGATGGCTCCTGCTGTCGCCAGCTTCAGTTCAATCTCTCGTTTAGTGGCCTCAACCCATGCGCCAATGTCAGCTGCCGTCATTCGCTCGTTGGTGTTTGCGTAGATGTGTGGCAGGTCTGCTGCCGGCGCCGAACCTATGTTTGAGTTCACGGTCATTGTTTTCTCTCGTTAACGCAGGGGCCTTTGCGTCGTACCGAACCGCGATACGCTGAGGCCAATAGAGCAGCCACCGAGAACCTGCTTGAAAGCGTGAACGATGTGAGGCAAATCTGCTTCGTTCGTTGCACGAAGCGATCCGTCTGGTGACCGCCCTGCTGCCATCCACTTCCAGATTTAGTAATTACATTACCCTATGAGCGGACGTTCTCACGGACGCCCCACACGAAGGCGCCAGCGGTTTAATCGCCAATCTTCAGGATCTATCGACCTGAAGATTGTGCGCGTGCCACGATTATTTGCTGGCTGGTGCCGCTCTTTTAAATATGTAGTAGATGTAGGAAGTGGGGGTCAATGAGAATTCCTTGACGAGGTGGTACTGTGCCGACCAGCGAATATGGGCAGCATGTGCAGCCGCCCTCACGTGATCTAGCTCGCCTGGCCGCAGCACACACCACTGCGGATGATAGGCCATGGCGATATCGAATGGAGGGTAGACAGCGCTGGGCTTATAAAACCTCAGCACCTGCGGTGACACCAGACCAATAACATCCAGCATGCGCAATTTTGAGTAGTACCCCACGTACCCTATAGGCTCAAGCATGACAGTATCGCCGTGGTTTGCATGGCGCCTCAGCCAGAGGCCCATCGGGATTCGAACAGTGTCTTCAACCAACTGGTCGTGGTGCAGTATATGGTACGAATCGGCAACACAGAAGCTACTGGCCAACAACACGGCGCCTGCAGCCAAAGCAGTGGCCATCGCCTTACTGCTGATCCTAAGATGACGCACTACGAAGCCAATTCCAAAAGCGCTGAGCACGTAGAGCAGGGGTAGCGGAGGAACGAGGTACCAGGTGAAAAGCAGAATGCGAGAGACAAGGAAGCTGCCCCAGTAGGCACACATCCATAGGATTGGCCAGACAATGCCAGTGGAGCGTTTTTGCCAAAGAGCGACTAATCCCAGTAGACCGGCGATTGTGAAGGGCAAGCCGTATGGAAACCAAAAAAGCACATGCAGCAGCTTCGGTAACTCGGGAAGGTGCCGAAGCAGAGGGTTCGCCAAATGGTCTGCCCGCCAACCGTAGACTTGTGATTTAGCAGACGCTGTACCGGGCAGCAGTGTGCCATACCAGTATTTTGCGGCCAAAAGAAAAGGGAGCAGAATGGCGCCAGTAAGGCTAATTTGAGGGAAAGGAAGTCGGCGGTTTTTGTGCCAGAACTGCAGCGTAATGAAAAACAGAACAAGCAGCGCGTCCCACCTAACCAGAACCACAAGGGCAGCGAGGAGGTAACAGCGACTGACGCTTCCCTCCGCAGCCAGCATCCATAGCGCCGTGCAACCCAGGGTCACAAGCCCGGTCTCCATTCCAGAGACCGCCCAGTTTATCTGCAGGGGGCATATGCACGAA